>JALENH010000105.1 GCA_022767895.1 Eubacterium sp. | reverse complement strand
AAGTTCTTCTCTTACCACGTCCATTACGGATACTTTTGCCGAAATGGGAGCCAACAATGTAACCGTTGGTTTGCAGCAGCAGTCAGAGGAAGAGGAGACGAGAAGCAATGGTATGAAATTTGGAGCCGCTAACCGGGCTGCGTCCATGGATGCGGAAGACCGGATTACCGATGACATGATTGAGGCGGTGAAGAAAGAATATTCTACAAAAGTAGACTCCGTAGCTATCGATGAATCTGTGGGCAGTGGAACGGTTCAGCAGGGAGAAAAGTCCGCCAACATCAATTTGACGGGGATTAATAAAGGCTATTATGATGCCAATGATGTTACGCTTCTCGCCGGCCGTTATCTGACGGAAGAAGATGTGTCGGGGAATAAAAGTGTCATCATGGTTTCCGACAAAGTGGTGGACAATGTGTTCGATGGCAACCGACAGTCTGCGCTGGGGCAGAGTGTTCAGGTGGATATTAACAATGTATTTTACCGGTTTTACATCGTAGGTGTTTATGAGTATGAAGAGGACGCCACATCATTTTCCTCGGACGCAGCGGAGGATGTGACGACAACGGCCTACATCCCTATTACGAGAGGGAAGGAAATGCTGCACACGGATGAGGGCTACGAGCGTTTTACCATTGTGACGAATACAAGCGTAACGGATGTTTCTGCTTTTGCCGATGAGGTCAAGTCATTCATGAATCAGAAATATTATGTGGCCAATGAGGAGTACCAGATTAGTACGACGACCATGAGCTCTATCACCAGTTCCATGAATGACATGATTCAGACGGTTTCTATAGCGATTGCCTTTATTGCCGGGATTTCACTTCTGGTAGGAGGTATCGGCGTCATGAATATTATGCTGGTGTCCATTACGGAGCGCACCAGAGAGATTGGTACCCGCAAGGCGCTGGGAGCGAAAAATAGCTCTATCCGCCTGCAGTTTATCATTGAGTCGATGATTCTCTGCCTGATTGGTGGTGTTCTGGGAATTGTTCTGGGATTTGCATTGGGAGCGGTGGCAGCATCCATGCTTGGTTATGTGGCAGCAGCTCCGGTGACGGCGATTCTTGGCTCCGTGGTATTCTCCATGGTGATTGGCGTGTTCTTCGGCTATTATCCGGCGAACAAAGCGGCGAAGCTGGATCCGATTGAGGCGCTGCGCTATGAGTAGGAGTTTCCATTCCCCTGGGCGGACAGGAAGCAAATTGCCTGTCGGTGGATGATTTCCCCGGAGGCAGCAGACCAGTCTGGCTGTATGTGAACTCGATTGTTCATGGAAATTCGGGCTGTTACACAGCCCTTTAAAGAGAGAAAGCCCGAAGGCCTTATGCAAGCATGGCCTTTGGACTTTCTCTCTTTTTGACACTGCGTGTCAATTTCCATGAAAATCTCAAACAATACATACAGCAGCGACTTGTGCCTCCTGGGGGAATCATACCGACAACGGAAATTTGCTATGCCCTGCCCAGAGGAAGGGAAACTCCTTCTAGGTAGGGGGGATGGCACCGTCTAGGGGCGGATGGCTTCTGGATTATGGCGAGGGAACGGACTAAATGGGATGTTTTTTCTGGGAACCGTAAAATATACCGGTGATCTATCGAGGGTTACGGTCTAAATTCTGAGAATTGGCTTGTGACACGTAAATGTCAACAGAATCTGTGGAGGGTGACGGACTAAATAAGATATTTCTGCAATTGGGGGGTAAAGGAGCGCCGGGGAACTCTCCATTTTACGGTTCGATTTGGCTTGTTGCGTGTATAGACCGTTAGGCTTTGCTGAGACTGGGGGATTGTTACCGCCGAGATTTTTCGTTTCCTTGGATAGTCCGTAAATGATTAGACGGCGTGCTGATTTTACGGTTCTACGAGGAGAAAGGTTACCTACGCCCGTAAAATTGCAACGAGAGGATGGAAAAATTCCCATGTCCCTGATGTTATACGATGAAATCCATTGTAGACGAAAACTTAGTATCTTTCAAGCAGGTATTGGAGCAAAAAATATTTGCTTATGTTTGTGAATTGGGACGTCGTGTATGGAGAAGTAGAATACAATCGTACTGTGTATCGGGCAGAGTC
>JALENH010000081.1 GCA_022767895.1 Eubacterium sp. | reverse complement strand
TGGGCTTTTCTGAGACTGGAGGATTGTTACCGCTGAGATTTTTTATTTCTTTGAATAGTCCGTAATTGATTAGACCATAATGGCTCAGCGTGGTGATTTTACGGTTCTACGAGGAGAAAGTTTACCTGCGACCGTAAAATTGAAGCGGGGGATGAACGCAGAAATGAAAATGCGGAAACTCAAGGGTTCTCCTTATTGACCTTTCGCTTACTTTTCGATATAATCACAGTAGTGCTTTTGCATGAAAAAAACCGATAATATCGGAGAAAGTAGGGATCGTATGATCGTAGGAATTATCATTGGAGCTATTGTTTTAATTTTGTTGATTTCAGCTATTGGTTGTTATAACAAGCTGGTCAAGCAAAAGGTTACGGTAGAAGAAGCCTTTTCTACCATGGATGTGTATTTGAAGAAACGTTTTGATCTGATACCGAATTTGGTTGAGACTGTCAAAGGCTACGCGAAGCATGAAAGTGAGACCCTGATTGCTGTCATTGAGCGCAGGGGTAGTAACTATGACAGTATGACAGATGCGGAGAAGATTGAAAGCGGTGCGGCTATTTCCCGTATGATTCCCAATATTATGGCATTGGCAGAATCTTATCCGGATTTGAAGGCAAACCAGAATTTCATGAATCTTAGCAATCAGCTGGAAGCGGTGGAAGAGGATATTGCCAATTCGAGAAAATATTACAATGGTGCAGTAAAGCGATATAATATGTCGGTACAGACAGTGCCAAGTAATATCATCGCAGGTATGTTCCATTTTGAGAAAAAACCAATGTTTGAGGTGGATAATGCGGCAGAGCGCCAGAATGTGCAGGTGAAATTTTAGTGAATAAGAAAACAGTTTTGTTTGGCATTCTGTTCCTATTCGTATGCCTTTTTGTAGCACCGGCAGTAAAGGCAGACGCTGCAAATTTTACGATTGAGAAGTATCATGTGGACATGAAGGTGACGAAACAGAATACATATCGGATGGAGGAGACGATTGCTGTTCACTTTTCATCCTACAGTCATGGTATTTACCGGGATATTCCGATAGTTAATGAGGTTGAAAGAGCGGATGGAAGTAAAGACCGTACGACGGCCAAGGTTCAGAATATCAGCTGTGGTGGGGAAGAATACAAGGTTTCCAGAGAGGGCAAATCCTGTCGAATCCGTCTTGGGGATGAAGATAATAAGATTATAGGGGACAAGGAGTATCACATTTCCTATGATTATGTTATGGGAAACGATGTGCTGGAAAATGAGGATGAGTTCTACTTTAATGTTATCGGAACCAATTGGGAAACTTCGATTCATAATGTTTCTTTTAAGATTGAGATGCCGGATACATTTGACGAAAGTAAACTAGGGATGACTTATGGTTCGAAGGGGTCAGAAAGTTATGATAAATTATCCTATCGTCTGGATGGGAATACGATATATGGAGAACTTGACCCTTATGTGTATCTGACACCATATGAAGGCGTGACTGTTCGACTTTCTCTTCCGGAGGGGTATTTTGAAAGGGTGGAACAGACTCCCTGGTTAGCATATATCGCCATCATTCTGGGTATTCTTTCCATTGTTATCGCGTTCCTGTTCTGGTGGATGTATGGCAGGGATGACCCGGTGGTAGAGACAGTGGAATTTTATCCGCCGGATGGCTTAAACAGTTTGGAGACGGCCTTTGCTTACAATGGTACATCCTCTTCCAAAGATGTGGTATCACTCATCGTATATCTTGCGCAAAAAGGATATATAGAGATTCGAGAAGGGAAAGGGAAAAAGGACTTCATCCTGGTTCGAAAAAAGATGTATGATGGGTTCAACGAAGCGGAACGGATTTTTATGGAGGGACTTTTCGCCAAGGGCAGTGAAGTGACGAAGAGTGACTTGCAGAATTCTTTTTATAAAACAATAGAAACAATTACGAGCATGGTGAACAACCGAAAGAATAAAGAGAAGATTTTTTATGCCAATTCCATTAATAAAGGATGGATTTTATGGTTGCTTGCCGGAGTGACCTGCCTGCTGGCTGGCTTTTTGCCGGTGAAGGACTATGAATATTCTTTCGTTACCGGAATCCTTTGCCCGTTGGGCGTAGGCGTTGCAGCTATGCTGAGTTCAACAGTTTTGTTCAGCAGAGGGAATATAGTGGCAAGGATTTGTACGGCATTTGTTTTCTTGATTGCGGGAGGGATTGGTTATTATCTGTTTATGGCAGATGCTCTATCCTGCGTCAGTGTGTGGTATCAGATCGCTTACATTTTTTCTCTGGTATCCGCTTTTATTGTGATGTTTTTCAACTCCTATATGTCGAAGCGGACGCCGTATGGTACGGAGATGCTTGGCCGGATTGGCGGATTCAAGAACTTCCTGGAAACAGCGGAAAAGGATAAACTCGAGACATTGGTTATGGAAAATCCACAGTATTTTTACGACATTCTGCCCTATACCTATGTGCTTGGCGTGTCCGATAAATGGATGAAGAAATTTGAGTCTATCACGGTGGAACCTCCGAACTGGTATGTTGGTTATCATTATTCCACCTTTGATATGATGATGTTCCATCACTTTATGAATACGACAATGACGACAGCAACTTCTTCTATGACCTCCAGGCCGAGTTCCGGAGGAGGCGGCGGATTCTCCGGCGGTGGTTCCGGCGGCGGTGGCGGCGGAAGCTGGTAACAAAGCGCGGCTGAGAACCGCGCGCTTCCAAGAATCGCCTTCGGCGATTCTTGCTCTGCACAGGACGTGAAAACCCGACGCTTCCAAGTTTGCGCAAAGCGCAAACTTGCTCCGCACCAAAATGGAAGAATAAGAGAATGGAGAAGAATATGGAACTGGCAACGAGACAATTTGTGAGACCGGAAGCCCACAATCATCATGAGACCGTATATGCCGGTCGGCTGGCGGACTGGATGACCGAGGCGGCTATGATTGGAGTGACAAAACTCTTGGGGCGAAACGACCATGTGGTTCTGGCAGCATTGAGGGAAGTCCGGATTAAAAAGCCGATGACTGCAGGGATGATTCTGCAGTTTGAATATGAGGCGGCAAAGCTTGGAACAACAAGTATCGATATTTTTGTATTGGTAACGGATATGTTGTCTGGAGATTGTTATGCCACGGGAAATGCTGTTTTTGTAACAGTGGATGATGCTGGCAAAAAGGCGCCGCATGGACTGTCCTTGCAAAATTAAAAAAATGTTGCATCTTAGGGATAATTGTGGTATAGTTTGGTAAAAATAAAGGGGAGTAGCTTGCGTTTCCCATGGAGACGTAATATGATATCGTCAATGCACGAGCCGGTGTCATGTGAGATGGCAGCCGGACTCCGGTACATATTCAACGAAGCGAGACTTTTATTGTGACACTATGTTTATTTGTGTTGCAATGAAGTCTCGTTTCCTTTTGTATATATTGGACATCATGCAGCACACAAAAGAAATGGAGGAAGAATATGGAAATTATACTGTACATTTTGTTGCTGGCAATTGGATTTGTTTTGTTAATCAAGGGTGCTGATTTTTTTGTGGATGGAAGTGCCGGTGTGGCAAGGATTTTTAAAGTGCCGGGTGTCATCATTGGTCTGACCATAGTGGCAATGGGAACCAGTGCACCGGAACTTGCAGTGAGTGTGTCAGCGGGTTTATCCGGTTCCAATGCCATCGCAGTAAGCAATGTGGTAGGCTCCAATATTTTCAATTTACTGGCAGTCCTTGGCATCTGTGCCATGATTAAATCTTTGCCGGTGGATTCCGGTATCAAGAAAAGGGATTACCCAATCTCTCTTGTTGCCACTCTGATTCTTTTAGTGCTTGGAGGAAATCTTGTATTTGCCGGAAAGGCACATGATTTCCACAATGTGGATGCGGAGGCAGGAGTGCTTTTCCGTTGGAACGGCATTGTCCTCATTGTCCTATTTATTCTTTATATTGCGTATACCATTTATCTTGCGAAAAAGAATAAAGTAGAGGATGAAAGTGATACGGAGAAACTTCCTATGTGGAAATGTATTCTTCTTATTGTAATTGGTCTTGCCGCAATCGTAGGTGGTGGACAGCTTGTGGTAATCAATGCGAAAAATCTCGCTCTTGCCTGGGGAATGAGTGAGACGCTGGTGGGATTAACCATTGTGGCTATCGGTACAAGCTTGCCGGAGCTGGTGACTTCTTTTGTTGCCTCTTCTAAGGGACAGAACGGTATGGCAGTGGGCAATGTGGTCGGTTCCAATATTTTTAATCTGCTGTTGATTCTCGGCGTGTCCAGTACCATTCACCCAATTACGATATCCATGGCATCTTTTGTGGATTTAGGGATGTTGTTGGGAGTAAGTCTGTTGGCTTATGCCTTTGTCTGCACCGGGAAAAAGGTGAACCGGTGGGAGGGGCTGACGATGACACTGTTGTATGCTGCCTATATGGGATACTCCATATGGCGGGGGTAGTATCTTTTGGAACAAAAGAAAGTGAGGATGGGAAATGCATAAGATATGGTATGGAAGATGCAAGTGGTTAAAGCGGATAGTGGTAGTTGGATTTCTACTGGGAATTCTGGGCCTGGCTATTATTTTAGGAATTAATCAGTACATAAAAGTGACGGCCGGGAAGCAAATTGGGGTAAAAACTCCTAAAGTTGACTGTATCCTTGTCCTGGGAGCTGGATTGACTGAGGAAGGAGAGCCCAGTCTGGTGTTGCGTGACCGGCTGGATAGGGCGATTGAGCTGTATCAGCAGGGTGTGTCGACCCGGCTTCTTATGTCCGGGGATCATGGACAGGAGGGATATGATGAAGTCCGCGCCATGAAACAGTATGCAGTGAATGCCGGAATCAACCCGAATGACATATTTATGGATCATGCCGGGTTTTCTACATATGAATCCATTTACCGGGCC
Source organism: Eubacterium sp. (assembly GCA_022767895.1). Classification (GTDB taxonomy): domain Bacteria; phylum Bacillota; class Clostridia; order Lachnospirales; family Lachnospiraceae; genus Eubacterium_F. Next base: position 3,607 of record JALENH010000081.1, on the reverse strand, counting down.
AGGGATGTATTTCAGGTGAAACGCCTTGCCATCGTGACTCAGCCTTATCACGAATATCGTGCCGTCTATATTGCCATGAAACTGGGACTGGAGGTATATGGGACACCTTCCAAACCGACTCAGTATAAAGGAAGCTGGATTTTGGAGGCAAGGGAAAAGCTGGCACGAACCAAGGAATTTTTTAATTTAATTATACAGCCGAAACCTACCTATCTGGGAGATGCCATCCCCATCAGTGGCAGTGGAAGCCAGACCGATGACACGAAGGTGACTGAAAAAGTGGGAGAAATTTCGGTGGAGAAACAGCTGCAACAGATTGTTCAATCCGAGAAATTGTGGCGACTGGAATACCGGGAAAAGGAAGATCCAAATTTTTATCAGGGAGCAAGCTGCTACTGGTATGCGGTGACGGATTTGGATCAGAATGGCAGACTGGAAATTATTAGTGCCGTAACCAATGGCAACGGACATCATTTCACAAACGAGTGTTATGAGATTAGCCAGTCGGGTACTTCTCTAGAAAAAATACCAGGGTTATCGGAATTGGCCCCCATCGAAGAGACACAGGCTTTTTTTGATAAGACGAAGAACTGTTATCACTATGCCATTGCTGATATGGATCGCGGTGGGGCTGCCTATCATGAGCTGCGCTATGAGGATGTAGTGAAGGAAAAAGAGAAAATCCATTGTGATGTCTACGCATCTGTGTCGGATGAGAATGAAAAGAAAACCTGTTATTATAAAGGTGATTTTGAAAAGAAGATATCGAATGAAGAATGCGGGAAGATATTAGAACAATATTATGATGGCATGGAAGAGAAGAAGGTAAAATTTGCCTGGTTTCAATGTAATGATAGGAAGAAGGACACGACTCTTTCCAAATTAAAAAAATCTTATGATGAATGGAGCGTAAAATGATGATGAAATATCAGGTTGTGTTATTTGATCTGGATGGTACATTGACCGATCCGGGTGAGGGAATTACGAATTCTGTTATGTATTCTTTAAAGAAATATGGAATAAATGTTCCGGACAGAACTTCCCTGTACAAATTTATTGGTCCCCCACTTCATGAATCCTACGAAAACTACTATTCCTTTTCCCGTGAGCAGGCGATGGAGGCTGTTGGATTTTACCGGGAATATTACGGGGAGAAAGGGATTTTAGAAAATCTGGTTTATGACGGTATTGAGAAAATGCTTATTGCCTTGCGGGAAAAAGGAGTTCTTTGTCTTGTGGCAACCTCAAAGCCGGAAAAATACGCCAGACAGATTTTGGAACATTTCGAGTTGATTGATTACTTCCATTTTGTGGCCGGTGCTAATATGGATGGAACCCGGACCGATAAGGCTGAGGTCATTGCTTATGCGCTGGAACAGGTGCCGGAACAGTATGACAGGTCCGAGATTCTCATGGTAGGTGACCGGTCTCATGATATAGAAGGGGCCCGGAAAAATCGACTGGATTCAGCAGGAGTTCTTTTTGGGTACGGGAGTGAGCAGGAATTGAAGGAAGCGGGGGCGGATTATTTGGTGGAAACTCCTCTGGCACTTACAAACCTTATTCTGGAAGAAACGGTTTTCCTTCCGGGACCTTCCCTGACAACTTTATGCTATATTGAAAAAGACAATCAATATCTGATGCTACACCGTGTGAAAAAGGAAAAGGATATAAATAAAGATAAATGGATTGGTGTCGGAGGTCATTTTGAACCCGGTGAAACTCCGGAGGAATGTCTGCTTCGGGAAGTGAAGGAGGAGACGGGACTGACATTGACCCACTGGAAATTCTGCGGAATTGTGACTTTTATTTCCGATGGGTGGGAGAAGGTGGAGTATATGTGCCTTTATAAAGCAGATGGCTTTACCGGGGAATTGTCAGATTGTGACGAAGGGACACTGGAATGGGTTGAAAAAAGTAAGGTTTTTGATTTGCCAATCTGGGAGGGAGACAAAATCTTTTTCCGCCTAATGGAAGAGAGAGAGGCATTCTTTTCCCTGAAGCTTCGTTATGAAGGGGATGTACTGGTGGAGGCCGTGCTGGATGGAGAAAACATTTCAGGATACGATTGATAAGGAGAGAAAAATCATGAAAAACATCCGAACAAATTATCAACATACCATTTATGCCAGTTATCTGGGTTACATTACCCAGGCAATTGTCAACAATTTTGCACCACTTTTGTTTCTTACTTTTCAGACGACATATCATCTGAGCTTGCGGGATATTACATTGATTACGACGGTGAATTTTTTTGTACAGCTCTGTGTGGATTTGTTGTCTGCCAAGGTGATTGACCACATTGGATATCGAGTGGCCATTGTGTCGGCACATTTTTTTGCTGCTGTTGGTCTGGCGGGGCTGGCTGTTTTTCCTGCCGTGTTCCCCAGTGCCTATGCAGGACTGATGACGGCGGTGGTTTTGTATGCCATCGGCGGAGGAATTATTGAAGTGCTGATTAGTCCCATTGTGGAAGCGTGCCCGACAGAGAGAAAAGAGGCGGCCATGAGTCTCCTGCACTCATTCTATTGCTGGGGACAGTGTTCGTTAGTTCTTTTTTCGACCATTTATTTTACCTTGTTTGGAATAGAACAATGGCCGGTTCTCGCCTGTGTATGGGCACTGGTGCCACTATTTAATCTGTTTTATTTCCTGCTGGTGCCGATTTACCGAACGGTGGAGAAACATGAACAGATGTCCTTTGTGGAACTTCTCCGTCAGAAGGTATTTTGGCTGCTGATTGTTATCATGATTTGTGCCGGTGCTTCGGAGCTTGCCATGAGCCAGTGGGCATCTGCTTTTGCGGAGTCGGCACTTGGTGTGTCGAAAACCATGGGAGATTTGGCAGGCCCCTGTGCCTTTGCGGTATTGATGGGGGTGGCAAGAGCGTTTTATGGAAAATGCAGTGAACGGATTCCGTTGAAAAAGTTTATGATTGGTTGTGCGGTTTTATGTATCGGATGTTATACGCTGACCATGCTTGCCGATTTACCGTTACTTGGTCTGATTGGTTGTGCCGTGTGTGGATTCTCTGTGGGCATTTTCTGGCCGGGAACCTTCAGTATCGCGGCGGTGAAATTGCCGGCAGGGGGAACTGCCATGTATGCTCTCATGGCATTGGCGGGAGATATTGGTTGTTCTTCCGGACCTACCGTGGTCGGAATGGTGGCCGATTCGGCGGGAAACAATTTGAAACTGGGACTGGGAGCAGCTATGATTTTCCCCATTGTAATACTGGTGGGATTGATGATTCTTAAAACGGAAAAAAGTTGACAAAAAGTGAAACCCATGCTATAGTAAGGAACAGATTGAGGATACCTCAAGAAGGGGCACACCACCTCGGGTGTGGACTTTCTTGAGGTATTCTTTTCTAAGTAATTGGAAAGGAGACAGACCAATGATACGACTAAATGGAGATTCCGTATCCGGCTGTGAAGGAATCACGGTAGAAGAACTGGTTAACAAACAGAATTTCAACAAGAGCAGAATTGCCGTAGAAATCAATGGAACCATCATTCCCAAAATGGATTATGAGACAACACAGATTCGGGAAAATGATGTGGTAGAAGTTGTGAGTTTTGTTGGTGGAGGCTGATGATAAAGAAAG
>JALENH010000080.1 GCA_022767895.1 Eubacterium sp. | reverse complement strand
CTGCTCTATTGAATCATGCTTCCCAATCCATTTATCGTCGTTCTTTCCACAACCGGTAAATGCAATAACAAACAGTAACACACTTAATAACACGCAAATTCTTTGTTTCATATTCATTTCCTCTCTTTCTGTAATACTTTTACCACAATTGTTACGCGCTTAATTTTTCCCCAAAAGAGAAAGTGTCTTGTTCTTTCCCTGTTGGACTGTTATTCATGCATCTGCTTTTGCATCTGTGTAAATAATGTTGCCCCAACCTATTTGTCCCATTATGAGACTTAAAACGATGATGTAACCATTATATAATTAAGTGTGCCTTTATTATCGGATAAATCTATTTTTACCGACACAATGTTTCCCAAATGATTTGTGCATACAACCGAATGGAAAAATCATTGGGATGGTTCACAGCATTGCCGCTGATTTCATAATACTGCTTTCCTTGCTCCACCATTTTTCGAAACATGGAATGTATCGGAGCTGCCACCATACCTGACTGGTTAGAAGCATAGTTCTCCAATGCCTTTTCATAGCTGCACATATTGTCATTTTGATAGGCAGACATCTCAGGATTGGCCACCATGGCCGGGTATAGCACAAATTCGCAATTGGGATTGCGCTTACGAAGTTCACCACATATTCCGCTGATATAATTGATAAATACCTCTGGCGGATCCCACATGCAATTCATCCCAAATCCAACCAAAACCAAATCCGGTGTCGCTACCCGGTCAAAAAGCTCATTAACATGTTCCAGCCCCCATTGTGCCGTGGAGCCGCCCGCCGACAAATTGTCCTTCGTAATAACCGCCTGTGGGTATGTTCTTCGTATCTTCTCTGTCACCAGTTCTGCCCACACCGGCATATGCGGATATCGACTAAACTTGATTTCCATAGGCTCCAGACTGTACATATCCACCGCTTTTTCGTCTGCCCCACTGGCCTCCCAGCCTGCGGTGATGCTATCTCCGTAAAAAACGATGTGTAGCGGTTCCCCCCGCTCCAGCTTTCGATAGGTATTGACAAGTTTGCCTCCCTGTCTGGACGGAACAGGACCGCGCCATGTGCCCTCTGCCGTTTCATATGTCACAAGCACCTGATACTGGGTAATTTCCGAAAAAATTCTGACATACTGCTTCTTCCCCGGCAGGCACAACCACTCTACGTCTGTATCTCCTGTAAACTGCCCGATATAGCTTTCCCTTTTCAGAAGAGGGATTCTGCTGCCCTCCATCAGACGAATCCCTGCTTTTGTCACTTCATAATCTCGATTTTCTTCAAAAATAATTGTGGCGTCATGGTTCATTACTTTTACCACCTCATTCGGTGCATATACCAGACTGCCTCCCTGAATCACTCCCTGCCCATCTTCAAAAAAGCACACCGGCTCCTCCCAGACTGTCCCGCCTGTCCAGATTGGCATCAGCCAGTTGGAAAACATCTCCTCATTTCCCATGTCCTTTTCCTTCCTTTCTTCCGTCGTACTATATACAAAATGCCGACACGAATCTCCTACACCAGCTTAATTAATTTACAATTCTCGCACCCCGCATCCCAAAAATGCTCCAGCGGAATATTCTTAATCTGACAGATAATACTTCCATTCATTGCCCCGTGCCCTACAATAAGAATGTCCTTGCCTTCCGCCAGACCGGGTTCAACCACTTGCTTGATAAAATCGCCGGTTCTGGCAAATAATTCTTCGAAACTTTCTCCGGCATCCGGTTCCGGCTCATAGTGTGCCGGGTCAAAAAACAGCTTGTTAATGGGACAATCCGGGATTTGAAAAGAGTTGGCAAGTCCCTCGTAGGTTCCAAAACTCATTTCTACCAATCTCTCATCTGCATGGATTGGAACCTCTCTCCCCCGCAAAAAAATTTCCGCCGTCTCCCTTGCTCTCGACAATGGGGAGCAATAGCACACATCAAAATGCAAATCCCGGTACTTCTCACCGGTAGCTGCTGCCATTTCGCGGCCTTCCTCATTGAGTGGGATATCCGTACGCCCCTGCATTTTGTGCAGAGCATTCCAGTCCGTCTTCCCATGTCGCATAATGTATAACATAATGTTTCTTTTCCTTTCTAATCGTACATCGTTCCCATACTATGATCCGTCACAAACTTTGTCTGACAGAACTTGTCCCTTGTGGTATTGATTGCCACTGCTGTCACAAGCCCATCCGGCTTATTGTCATTAATGAGTATTCTCTCGCCCTGCCCCGCTCCAAATATGATGTGGTCATAACGGACATGATTCTCCTGCAGAAACTGCAGTGTATGTGCCTTCTCCCACTCACCCCGGGCTGTCAGAAAAATAATCATATCACTTTCCGGAATGCTATTCAAAAACTCCTCCGCTCCCGGCAGAAATTTATCCCGGCCAAGAATGTACGGACCATCATGTACAAGAATTGTTCCGTCCAAATCCAGAATCCATGTCTTCTGCATCGGGGAAACTTTCAACTCTTCTGGTTCCAACATAATTTCTATACTCCTTTTTCAAAGCGGCATCAATCCAGCCCCTCATTGTAAATTTTATTTACCGCAGCCTGTGCCTCTTCCATCTCATGCTTCTTGCGAAATCGGTCGCGGTCATCCAGAATTGCCAGCATCTCATCCACAACCATTTCCTCGCTGGGATCTGTCATTCGGTACAGATACCCCAGCATCCTCGTGGCGGTATAATCCGTATTCATGTATTTGTAAGCAATTTCTTTACA
>JALENH010000075.1 GCA_022767895.1 Eubacterium sp. | reverse complement strand
ATGAAAAATATTTTTGTAGGTGTCAAGAGAAACATAAATATTCTCAAACAGACCGTCTAACCGGATACCGCTGTCATACTTCACTTTTCCCCGATGGATGTAGAAATCCTGCTTCTGACGAAAAGGACGGGAAGATTGCTCCATGATTACAATGGACATCACCTTTGACAGATTTCTAAAATTAAAGTTGCGTCCCTTTTCCCTCTTGAGGTCATTATACTGCCGCATGACTAGGTCAGCCAGATAACAGTCCGTTCGTTCTGCCGGAAAACGGTAACCAATTTTCTGCATTTCCACATTGAGATATCTTCCATCTGCCAATTGCACCACTACGTCCATAATGACAAAAGCACCCTTCTCCTGCATCTGAATCCCTTCATGCTGTAAGACCCGGACAATCTTCACCGGCTCTCCCAAAATGGAAGAGATGAAATCCTCAATCCGTTCCTTGTTCCGCTCTGGTGAAAAGATGTGCTTGAAGACGGTGTCATAAGTGGTCCGCAGCCCCTGCTCTCCCATGTAAAACAGAATCAGTTCCTCCCGGTATTTCTGTGGGAGCAGGCAAAACTTCTGCCATAGTTCTACATCCTGCTGAAGCAGTTCCAATGCCTCTTCTCTGCTGCGTTTTTCAATATTCAGTTTCTTCTCGTATCTCATACGATTCCCTCCTTCATAATTGAAAGAGGATTGATCCAAAAAAATAAATAACCTTGTGCATCATATATTATCACGCGATACAATTTGTGTCAAGACTAAAATTACTACTGCTGCTTCACTTTTCCGTCCTCTCCGATATAAATCACCCGGATCTGCCCGTCCGCCATAGCCACGCGGCACTGGTAGTCCGAAACTTTCATGGAGTAATAAACCTTCTTTTCCGCAATGGGATAATCGGTAAAGTGTTCCTCAGCATAGGACGTCAGCTTGTGCCTTGCCATCACGGGATAGAGTGGATTGTGAAAAAGAGCAACATAGGGTCCCAGTATCAGAAGGACACCGACTACCGTACACGCCACACCGGTACACAAACTCTTCTTTTTCTGAGCCAAAATACGAATCAGCGCACCACCGCCCATCCCAATCAGCTCAAAAGCAAGAAGGATAGACAAGCATTCCATCAGAATTATCGCAATGCTTCTGGCACTGGTCTGCAATTCTGCTATGGCATTGGCATCTCCGGCCAGTATCTGATAAAAACAGGCGAGTAAAACCGTACATATCGGCACTGCAAAGCCAATCTTTCCCAGAAAAATCATAGCAAGTGCTCCCACAATCGGAATCACAAGCATCATCTGCGGCAAATCAAATGCCTGTACCAGCTGAACATATTCCAACAGTCCCACAACGGTCAGGGCAATTAAAATCAGTCCTGTGCGTATTATTTTCATTCGTTCCTTCATGCACGAACTCCTTTCTCTAAGCGTCTTGCGTCATTTCATTTGCCCCTTATTATATCCCATTCCGGAACTCTCTGCAACACGCTTTTCCCGGCGTCACCGTAAATGCCGTAAAACGCCGTTAGGGCGGCCCCGCCGGACCGCCCTGCATCTTAAAAACCACTACTCCCAAGTCCCCGTTATCCAATTTTACATGCCTGCAAACCGTATGATGTAACATCATCTATTGTCTTTTTCGTCATCAGATAAATTTCCGTTTCGCTCTTCATGGAAAGTGCAAACGTAGCCTGAGTATCCTGCATACCACTCAGCTTGCTGATTCCGTACATTTGCGTAAATTTGTTTGCTGTCAGTTTTGCTTTGAAGAATCCTTCGCCGGAAATCACATAAATGTTATTATTATAAATCTGAATATCACTTGGGCATCCGGAGTAATAATTGCGGAGAGGAATTCCAATGGTATGACCCTCGGACAATTCACAGCTCTGTACCTCATTGCCGTTCTCCAATTTCTCGGTCTTTGCTGCCACCATTTTGCTCACGTATACTCTCTCTGCATCCGAAGAATCGCCATTTACACCACCGATGATATCCCCCTCTGCAGTTTTCGGGATGAAATTACAGGACGCCTGTCTGGTCACGGTCATTTTCCCAAGATCTACATAGATAACACCATTTTTCTGATATGAAGTGAGTCCAAGAATTGCAGTCCCGTTGCCCTGGTTCAAAAGACTGAGAGTATAAGTCTCTGCATAACCCATTGTCTGAATCATCTGCTCGTTCAAATTCACTTCTGCCTCAATACTTCCCTGAGCATTCACTTTATAGAGATAGTAAACCGTCTTGGCAACCATATCACCATCTTTGTCTGCCAGGAAATAGAAATTGCCCTGAGCATCTTTCCACTGTGCCGTAATTCTCTGCATTGTCTTTGTTTTCGCCACAGCTGCCGCATCCAGCGCAACCGGCTGGCTGATCATCGTACTTCCGTTCACAGTCTTTCTCACACAGGAAGAATGATCTGCCGCCCACTCATACACACAGAATGTGCCGTCACCATCAATCTGACCACCCTTGTTCAAATCTTTAAAGTCGCCTTTTACCTGTGTTGCGGAATATGGCGTATAATATTCTTCACCATATACTTTCGTTTTCTTGTTGCGGTCAATCTTCAGTTTCTTCACCATATGTCCGGTAAGATTCACCTTCAAAAGTTTTTTGCACTTGTTCATCTTCAGTGAAGTCAGCTTGTTATACTCTAAGTATACATATTTCAGCTTTTTGTTGCTGTTCAAATCCAGCTTCTGCAAATTACCATCTGTCATTTCCAGATAAGTAAGATTCTTATTCTTTTTTAAGTTAATGGTCTTAACAGAAGTCTCATTGGCAACAAATTTCTGAAGGTTGGTAAGTTTCTCAATTCCTTTGAAATTCTTAATATCCTTCACATATTTCTTTTCGTACTTGCCATAGGTGGATTTCTTAATCTTCACCGTTGTCTTACAGGAAGAAGACCCGAATTTCTTTGCCTTCTTAATCTCGCTGGCAGACAGCTTTTTATCCTTATTCTTATCGTAATTGGATTTTACCAGCTCACGAAATACCTGATCTGGAAAATTCTTTTTACTGATAGAAATCTTCTTTGCTGCTTCTGCCTCCATACTATTTGCTCCTGCTGCGATGCCTGCTGCGAACATCATGGCGGTTACCGCCAATACAATTTGTTTTTTCATAGAAAAAACCTCCCTTTCGATTTTGTTTATTTGATATAAGTTGAAACGCTTTTTACTGTTTCTCTTGGGGCCCTTATACCAATAACACGATCGAAAGGAAGGAAAAGTTGCAAAAAATATAATTTTTTTTTATTTTTTTTCATTGCGCTTCTTTTTCCCGGCCTTCGGTTCTATTTTTGTACAACGCAATGATTTATAGGATGGTTGTTCCGACGGACCTACAAGATCTATGTGCAACGCTACAATATGCCCTGCCATATCGCCTTCATAGTCCAGCATATAGGATCCTTTCTCCAGAACTCTGGACAACCTCGCCGATGTTTTCCTATTATAATGAATTCCGTTTACATCAACTTCGATTCCCTGCTTTGTCGCATGGTCCACCTCGTCCAAGATCCATTGATTCTGCTGCATAGTCCCCCTCCTTATTCCTTTTATTGTTTTCCGTGATACAATCATAGTGGGGTGCTGTCAATTGTTCCATCCCGGTAAGTCGAAAAGTGTGAATTTTTTTACGACGAATAAAATAGATTAGAGATATGTGAAATAGAGGTCACGATTGCAAACAGCAAACCGCAACCGAAATAAAATACGTCACTTGCTTGAAAATACCACCTCCCATCAACGCTGTTTGACTTACCTGTCTCTATTATACTATTGCTGCCACTGACAATTCAAGTGTCGTCTAGTCGTTTCGGAGGCCTGCTTAGCGATTAAAAATTTCCAATTAGCTTTTTTGCACTTTATATTGACTTTACGGAAAAGATAACTTATACTTTTCTACAAACAGAAATAAGAAAGGAAGTGTGCTTGTGAAGATTGAACGAATTAGTGAAAATCAGATCCGTTGTACTTTGAACAAACATGATTTGATGGAACGCCAGCTCAAAATCAGCGAATTGGCTTACGGCTCCGAGAAGGCAAAAGAACTTTTTCGTGATATAATGGAGCAAGCTAATATAGATTTAGGTTTTGATGCGGATGATATCCCACTTATGATTGAAGCCATTCCTACTTCAAGAGATTCCATTATTCTCGTTATCAATAAGGTAGAGAATCCGGATGAGCTGGATGAGCGTTTCTCTCATTTTGGTATCACGGATGATTTTGATGAAGAAGAGGACGAAGAATTTGACAGCGAAGAGGAAAGTTCTTCTGGACTTGATACCTCTGAATTTGTAAATTGCTTTGAGCAACTTCATGATTTGCTGGAAGAATCGGAAAACAAAACCACTCCAAACTCCTCTGGAGAATTTGTTCCATTGAGCGAAACCCTGAAGGGAGGAAAACGGAAGTCAAAGAAAAAGGACGCTGAGCCAATCAATGAACGGATTCGGGTGTTCTCTTTCCCTTCCCTGAATCCGGTATTGAGTCTTGCTCACCAGATTGATGACAGCTATCATGGAAAAAATACTCTTTGGAAAGATCCATCCACCAAACGGTATTTTCTCCTTTTGCATCGAGGCAAAGGCAGAAACGCTTTCCGCCTTGTCTGCTCCACACTGTCTGAGTACGGCAAAGAGGAGACGGTGACCTATGCCACCCAGACATATTTTAATGAACATTTTCAGCTGATTCTCAAAGATGAGGCATTAGCAAAATTGGCAGAAATATAAGGAGCTAAAAAAGCTGTTTCCTATAATCAGACTAAATAGAAAAAGAATTCCAATCAATGAGAGATTTGATGCGAAGTAGCATCTCTTCTCGAGTCGAGTGGAATTCCTTTTTTATATGACATTTTCTTACTGTTTCTTAGGCGTTCTTTGTTGCCAAGTACTCATTAATCTTTGTCACCAGCTCATCACTGTCGATACCATGAACCATGGCTGCTTCCTCCAGACTTTCACCCTGAGATGCCGGACATCCGATACAGTGCATACCGGAAGCCATAAGAATTGGGGCTACCGTTGCATCTTCCTGAAGAATCTGTCCAATCAACATATCTTTGGTCACTTCTTTTAACATAGTATATATCCTCCTTTTGGATTAAATTATCTTTGTTGTGCTATGTTCGATTATAGTCACAAGTGCTTTTCTTGTCAAGAAAGTATTCCCGGATTTTGTGTCAACTATTCGTTGGCACAAACTTCTATCATTTTTTACTTGTATTTTCTAACAAATTGTATTATGATGTGAGTATGTTCAATTATTTATTGTGAAAAGGAGGATACAAAAATGGCTTATAAAATTTCTGATTCTTGCATCAGCTGTGGTTCTTGCGCATCTGAGTGTCCAGTAGGCGCTATTTCAGAGGGCGATGCACATTACGAAATCGATGCCAGTGCTTGCTTGGATTGCGGTTCTTGTGCAGCTGCATGTCCTACAGGAGCTATCGAGGCTGAATAATTAAAAGCAATGTAATAAAAGCGGCGTTAGAATTTTCATTCTAACACCGCTTTTCTATTACTCTTTATTTCTTATGAAAGTCTTCCCAAAAGTTCTTTTCCAAGTTCCTCAAAACCAGGTTTCCCGAGAAGAGCAAACATATTTTTCTTGTAACTCTCCACACCCGGCTGGTTGAACGGATTCACACCGAGGATGTATCCACTGACACCACAGGCGTACTCAAAGAAGTAGAACAACTCACCGAGGTAAAATTCATTCTGCTCCGGAATACGGATAATCAGGTTTGGCACATTACCATCTGTATGGGCTAACTGGGTTCCCTTCATTGCACTCTTGTTGACGAAATCCAATGTTTTACCAGCCAGATAATTCAGACCATCCAGATCCTTCGCCTTTTCCTTTACAGTAATGTCCAGTGCCGGTTTCTCCAACTCCATAACGGTCTCGTACATAATACGGGAACCATCCTGAATGAACTGGCCCATGGAATGAAGATCAGTAGTCAAATCAACGGATGCAGGGAAAATACCCTTCTGATCCTTTCCTTCACTTTCGCCATACAACTGCTTCCACCACTCGCCAACATAGTGGAAAATCGGTTCATAATTGGCAAGCACCTCAACCGCCTTACCTTTGCTGTGCAGTAAATTGCGGACTGCTGCATACAGAACGGCATCATTCTTCTCGATTGGTGTCTCCAGACAAAGCTTGCGCATACTCTGGGCACCTTCCATCAGCTTGCTGATGTCTGCCCCGCTGGCTGCAATCGGAAGAAGTCCTACTGCAGTCAGTACTGAGAATCTTCCACCAACATCATCCGGTACAACAAACGTCTCATAACCTTCCTCTGTGGCAAGGCTCTTCAGCGCACCTCTCTCTTTATCCGTTGTGGCATATATACGCTTTGCCGCTTCTTCTTTTCCATATTTATTTTCCAGCATCTCCTTGAATACACGGAAGGCAATGGCAGGTTCAGTGGTAGTACCGGATTTACTGATTACGTTGACAGAGAAATCACGGTCTCCAATGGTCTCTACCAACTGTGCCAGATACGTACCGCTGATGCTGTTGCCGGCATAATAAATCTCCGGCGTCTTGCGGATGGACTTGTCCACACTGTTGTAGAAACAGTGGCGCAAAAACTCAATCGCCGCACGAGCACCCAGATAAGATCCACCGATACCAATCACAACAAGCACCTCGGAATCAGACTGAATCTTCTCTGCTGCTTTTTGTATTCTCGCGAATTCCTCTTTGTCATAATCTACCGGCAAATCAATCCAGCCAAGGAAATCATTTCCTGCACCGCTTCTGTTCTCCAGCGTGTCTTTTGCCGCCTGAATCGAAACTTTCATCAGGTCCACTTCATCCTCCCGGATAAATTTGTCCGCAAGTGAGTAGTCAAATGTAACATGTTTTCCCATTTCTATCATTCCTCCTATATGTAACATTTTTTATACATAAACGATTGACTAAATTATACTCTTTCCCGTTTCTCTCTGTCAACCACTATCCGAGATATTCTTGAATCACTTCACGGATTACACTCTCTTCTTCCGGAGTAAAGGTAATATCTTCGGCAGACACTACGTCTTTTTCCCTGGGAACCAAATTCACAACCTTTTGTTCTTTTTCCGAGGCACCCTCTTCAAAATACTCCTGCTGATATTTCTGCAAATCCACCGGATGAAACACCTCATTTTCCAGCCGGGGCTTGCAGATATTTTCCAGATAATCCGTCATGTCCACCACCAGAAGATCCCACTGGTTTCCGGTGTTCCACATATAATCCGTCAAGAGTAAAAGGCCTGTCCCCAGCACGCCCGTCAGCAGCTGCAAAAAGACGGTGCCGCTGGGCATTTCTTTCATCATCGCCCAGATACCGCTTCCCATACTGCTCACCATCACCATTACGACGCAAAGACTGGTAAAATTCTCCCACGTTTTCAGGTGTATTCCCATAAGGCGGTAATGCCTGAGATACTTCTGCACAAAAAGGGAAACATTAGGAACACCAATTTTTAGCTGGTAACAAGTGTTAAATTTCATCACCAGCGTTTTCATCAGTTTATGATTTGAATGTCCCATATCCCGTGCTGCTTTCAGCATCCGCTTGTAGGTATGCCGAAGCATCAACTTTACAAGAAAGTAGAGCAGGCAGATTCCTGCCACCCCTGCCACCACATACTGTCCCTGAATCCATTCTGTCATATCAATCCTTCCTTTCCTGTCATGATGAGACAAGTATAACAATGGGATATGCCTCTGGCTAGAAGCATATCCCATATTTTGCAAAAATCGTATGACACGAATCGACAGATTTCCGGTAGTTTTTATCTATTTCCCCGATTTACATGCCTCTTCGATAATATCTGCCACCTTGACTACGGCGTCCTGTTGGTTGCTGGCCGACATAGCCGCCTTATAGCTTTCTTTATTCTCCTCCACCTTGGTCACTGCCTCCAACAGTTTCTCACTGGTGAGATCTTCTTCTTTGATCACATAACTGAAGCCCTGCTTTTCAAAAGAGGCAGCGTTGAGAATCTGGTCACCACGGCTGGCTTCCAGAGACAGAGGGATGAGAATATTCGGTTTGTGAAGTGCAAGAAGTTCGCAAATCGCATTGGCTCCCGCCCGGGAAATCACCAAATCCGCCGCGTCCAAAAGATCACACAGTTCCTTCTGAATATACTCAAACTGCACATACCCTTCCGTTCCCTCAAGACTTTGCTCCACCTTATCCTTACCGCACAGATGAATCACCTGATATTTTTCCAGAAGCTTTGGCAAAATTTGTCTCACTGCCTCGTTGACACGCACAGAGCCAAGGCTCCCGCCAATTACAAGAATCACTGGTTTATTCGCCGTAAAACCACAGAAATCCAATCCTTTCAGACGATTCCCCGAAAAAAGTTCACTGCGGATCGGCGTTCCTGTCAAATGCGCTTTATTTTCCGGCAGATTGGCAATGGTCTCCGGGAAATTGGCACAAATTGCTGTAGCCGATGGGATACACAAGCGGTTAGCAAGCCCCGGTGAAATATCCGACTCATGAAGAACACACGGTACCTTCTTTCGGCTGGCAGCTTTTACAACGGGAACAGTCACGAATCCTCCCTTGGAAAAAATGACATCCGGCTGTACTTTTTTTATAATCTGTTTAGCCTCGGAATATCCCTTCAAAATGCGGAAAGGATCGGTAAAATTTTTCACATCAAAATAACGGCGAAGTTTGCCGGAAGATATTCCGTAATAAGGAATATCAAAATTTCCGATGAGTTCCTTCTCGATTCCCGTCTTTGAACCGATGTAGTGAATCTCAAATCCCCTTTTCTGCAATTCCGGTATCAACGCAATATTCGGTGTTACATGACCTGCTGTTCCACCGCCAGTCAAAATAATTCGTTTCATTCCCCTGTCCTCCCGTTTATAAGTTTGCCTTGATTTCCTCTGCAATTGCCTGGAGATTCTCTGGTGTTTCTCCCGGTTTCCAGCCTATATTGATATGGTCTGTATCGCCCTCAAAACGGGGAATCACATGAACGTGAAGGTGGAATACGGTCTGCCCGGATGCCTCACCATTATTCTGGAGAATATTCACGCCGTCACAGTGGTAAGTCTCCATTAGTGCACCGGCAATCTTTCTTGCCACAATCAAAATTTTCGACGTTTCTTCATCCGGCAGTTCAAACAGATTCGCCGCATGCTTCTTTGGCAAAATGATTACATGCCCTCTGGCAGCCGGGTTCACATCCAGGATGGCCCGGAACAAATCATCCTCATACACAACAGCGGACGGAATTTCATCCGCCAGTATTTTACAAAAAATACAATTATCAGCACTCATATCTTTATTACCTCCATTTATTTATTCTGAAACCGGAAAATAGTGTCAAAGTTACGCAGTATTTTGAAATTACCCTGTGCAGACAAATCACCAGACATAAAGGCACTCTGGAATGACTTCGTGCCATTTAATACCTCTTCAAACACACTGGTTTTTACCTTTGCCGTCACATCTGCCTGCTCCACGGTTCCCCGGTAACAATTCAATTGATCCTCATTAATCTCAATGACGAGGGATGAATTTTCATCAATCAGATCAAGTCGAAACACAGCTTTCAGTCCGTCCATCGGGAAGAAATGTTCCTGTAATCTGGTGATATAATCATCGGCCTCATCGCCTTCACCAAGCATTCCTTTGAACAAGCTTGCCAGTTCTTCAATATCTTCCTTCTGTTTCTTCACATAATTATCATTGGAAACATATTCCGACAACTGCTCACTTTCCTGCGGGGTCAGGGAAAGATTGCTACTGCGAAGTACCGTTTTTTTCACTTCCATGCTGCTATTTGGGAAAGCAACCGCTTTTTTTGAAATCATACGGTAAAAATTTTCTGCCTTCTTTTCAATCATCAGACTGAACTGGGCATTGGTCTCAAATTCCACATGATTATCCACATAAGCACAGAGTCCTTCGCCCGGCACTCCTCCCAGCATTTCCCAGGCACGAATCAGAGAATACTCCGCTTCTCTCTCTCCATAGGTTGTTGCCATCACCACCGGAAGCATATAGGTTCGTGCAATTTTATCCTTGTCGCCATAAAGCCAACAGGCATCGAGAAACTGCTGGAGAAAACCGCCAATGCCAAACCACTCCACTGAGGCAGCCAAAATAATGCCATCCGCATCCTTCAATGTCTTAGGAAGAACCGTAATCGCTCGTTTGTCCTCATACAAATTGTAGCGTTCCACAGTGACCCGCAACTCATCCAGAACTTTTGTAATTTTTTCAAGAACATACAGGGTCGGGTCATCAATCAGTCCTCTTCCGCCATAATAAATATTAACTTTCATATGTAACCTCCATTCGGATAAACCGTGTCATAACAAGGCAAATCAAAACACCCGCCACAAAACCTCCTACATGGGCGGCATTGTCAATGGTTGGATCCTGCATTCCACTGTATATACTGATACCGATATACAAAAGATATCTGGGAACCTCCGACGATAACCGGCCACGGTTGCCCACAATCAGCAGTACTAAAAGCGCCCCCATCAGCCCGTAAATCGCTCCGGAAGCACCGCAGGAAACAGTTTCCTGCCCAACGTATATATTATATACGATGGATGCCACGCCTGCAAGAATTCCCGAAAGAAAATACAGAATCAGAAATCTCACTTTTCCCGTCACCTGCTCCAGCGAATATCCCAGAATCAGAAGGGAAATCATATTATTGAACAGATGATCAAAACCAAAATGAAGGAAAAAGTGCGTTATTAGGCGAAAAAGCTCATGGTCCTGCAACACAAGCGGATCATAAACCGCTCCCATCTGAATCATATATTCCGTATCATAGCTGGAACCTGAAAACTCCACATAGAGATATACCGCTACATTTATCAGTACTAATATAAGTGTCATCACCGGAATTTTTGTTTCAATTCTATTTTCCCTATTCATATTTCTTCCTCTTTTTTCTACTTTGTGCTATGATAAATTGTAACACAGATTGAAAAGCCGGTCAATGAACTGGGGAAAGGATATACTATGAAAGTTCTTATCCATGCGGACAAAAATAATAACAAGAACATTCTTGCACTGTTAGAGGAACAGGGTTACTCCCTTCCCTGCAACTGCCACGGCGCTCACCGATGCAATGGGAAAAATTATTCCTTTGACTGTTCTCTGATTCCTACAACCCCTTTGGAGGTGGAACTTCCTGCTTCCTCACGTACGATACAGAGCATCGCCCTGGAAGATATGCAGCCGGATGCGGGTCCGGCAGATACTCTGCTGATTGATCTGGGAACCACCACCATTGCACTGGCACTGATTGATTCAGGTACTGGTGCTTTACGCCAGTGCAGCACCTCTGCCAATCCACAGATTTCCTATGGCACGGACGTCATTGCCCGGATTCAGGCAGCTTGTACCGGATCTTTGCCGAATATGCAGCATTGTATTCAGCATCATCTGGAAGAAGAAGCCGCCCTGCTTTGCCGGAAAAATCATCAAGAACCTGCCTCACTCCGGTTCTGTTATATCGGAGGAAACACCACCATGATTCACCTGCTAATGGGTTATGACTGTACCTCTCTCGGCCAGAGCCCTTTTACCATTCGGGCATCTTCACCGAAACCTTTTATAAAGAATAATTGTCTGGTTACCATTGCTCCCTGGATTTCCGCTTTTGTCGGTGGTGATATTACTGCCGGTTTGTCTGCCTGTGGCATGCCCGACGCCCATTCAACAACTCTTTTTGTCGATCTGGGAACCAACGGAGAAATGGTTCTGTGCCATAAAGGCTCACTCTATACCGCCGCCACTGCTGCCGGTCCTGCCATGGAAGGAGGCGGCTTGTCCTGTGGCTGTCCGGGAATTCCCGGTGCCATCCGCAGTGTCCATTTGAGAAAACTACGCCCGGTATTGGATACCATTGGCAACCAGATGCCCATCGGATTGTGTGGTTCCGGTGCCATTAGTCTTTGTGCCGATCTTTTGCGGAAGCAGTATATTACAAAAGATGGTGTCCTGACCGATCTTTTTCCGCCAGAAGGAATCCTGCTGGCACAAAATCCGCAGGGAAACCCTCTTCGTTTTACCGCTGATGACCTGCGCAGTGTCCAGCTTGCCGTAGCCGCCATCGCTGCCGGCATGGATACACTTCTTGAAAAGGCGGGAATCACATCTTCTGATGTGGAAACACTTTATCTCGGCGGGGGATTTGGATTCCACCTGTCTCTTGCCGATTGCGAAACCATTGGCCTTTTTTCCCAAATCCCGATTTCGCGAATTAAAGTCAAGGGAAACAGCTGCCTGCAAGGACTTTACCAGCATGCCATAGAAAAAACAGACTTCCTTCTTCCGGAATCCTGTATTGCCCTCAATCTGGCTGAAATCGCCAGTTTTCAGGAGCATTTTATCCAACATATGGTCTTTCCGTGATTTCAACCACGTACTCCCCTTGGCCAAACCGCAGCAAATCCCCATCTTTTAGCGGTGTTTTCTGCCAGGGCACCAACCTTTCGTCATTGTAATAAGTTCCGGCATCTGACTCCTCATCCATAACGAAAACAGTGTCACCTTCTCTCACAAATCTCGCATGTATGGCGTTTACTTCCCTGGCAGCAAGAACTCCATCTGCCCGCTCCCTATCCTCTCCCACGGTAAAAGGATAGCGGGTAATCGGTACCGGTTCTTCTCTCCCCTGACAGGGAATCAAGCATACGGTTTTTCCGCTGTCAGCCTCCCACTTTACATCGGTTTTCCCCTTTTCCGGCCAGGTTTTCCATGCACCATACCCTGCTGTTCCAAGGAAAAAGGCTGCTGCCCCGGCGAACATTGTCCAGTCTGTACCACCGGATACAGGAAGGGAAAATATCCCAAAATACCAAAGCACGATGGGAATCCCAAGACCCGCTAGCAAAAACAGGCCTGGCAGCCAATAATCCGTCACCTTGTTTTCCGCTTCCCTTTCTCTTTCGGTTTGCCAAACATCATCCGCCTCCCCTGGTAAATTCTTTGGACCCCCCGGCTCTTTATTCTTTTTTGTTTCTTGTCGCGGGTATTCCCTGATATATGATTTCAAAATCTGACAGGTAGCTCCTCCTTCCATCGCCTGACGGTGAAGGCCGTAGATAAGAAACATCAACTCCTGATTTTGCTGATTCACCCGTTTCATAATAAACTCTAAAAGTCTGACAATAGCTGCCATTCCGTGATAAGGTGTATCTGGTTGATAAACGGTATAAACAGTTTCCGTTCTGGGATCTATATATATCTCTTCTCCCTCCATGACTGCGCCATTGGTATCCAGTAAATAATCTCCCAGATGGTCCGGAAGGTCCAGAATCTGGATTAAGATGGCTTTCACCTGATCCACTCCCACCCCGGACAAATAGCTCTCCAGGGAGACCTTTCCGGATAAATCATAGACATACTGTTTTTGGCCATTGACCCATGTAATTTCCACCGGTAAAAAACCGGGGATGTTTTGGTAAGAAAACATCCTGTCACTCATTGTCTCATCGCCATTCCCCTGAATCTTTAAGTATTTCTTCATACCCTCTTCTACCAGTTTCTTCTCCATCCCAAAAAACTCCTTCCCAAGTTTATTTTTTCCTCAGCAAATCTGCATCCCACTTATATTCCATGGGTTTCGGCATTTCTTTTTGAATGACAAAGGTATCCTTTGTATTCTTATCTGTAAATAAGGATTTGATTTCGCTTATGGAAATGGGAATCCTGTATTTTACCTGTATTTCGATACATGCCAATCCCCTTTTTGCCTCAACCTTTTGAATCTGCATAAGATATAAGGCATCTGATAATTTCTGCTTAACTTCTTTTTCCCACTGGGCAGATATGTCTTTTTCCTCTCTCTGAAAACGCTCTGCTGCCATTTCTCCAGCCACAGACCCCACAATCATCCTGTCATGGATATAAAAACTGCCGTATATCAGCGCCAAGAGAACCCAGAGGCAAATGGAGAAAACAAAAACTGCTTCTACTGTGTAGCTGGCCTTTTTCATAAAAGCATCACCATCCCGTATGCCAGTGCCGTAAAAGGCACAAAGGGAACCCGGTATTTTTTTCCCACCCGGCAAAACACAAGAAGGAAGCCGGATACAATTGAGGCCAGAAACAGACTACATATAAGAAGCTCCAGATTCCGGAAAAAACCAAGTGCAATTCCGGTCAGCAAATACACCAGGGCATCCCCTTCTCCTATTGCTCCCCGTGTCACCTTGCTCACCAGATACAAAAATAATCCAATCAGCAGGCCGGGAACCCAGTGAATCCATCCTTTCCCATTTACAATCTGTGCTAATGCAAGAACCACTAGACAAAATATTCCCGGCATCACCGGAATTTCTTTCCGGCGCCGGTCAATCACTGCCATAGCAGCGAGATAGGTCCCGGTTATTCCCGTTATGATAACTTCCATTTTCTTCTACTCCTCCTTTCCGCATTTACTGCAGGGCGGTCTGCTACCGACCTCAGAAAGACGAATTTCTCTTATATTTCTTTTCAATCCGCTACAGGATCCTGACGTGTGAAACCGATCTCCGTAGTTGGTAATCCATATGACATCATTTCCCGTTAATTCTCTGCCCTTTGTACATCTCTCGCAGGACTTATATTTTCCCCCACTGTCATTTCTGAGATTTTCCAGATCACGATAGAGAACTTTTGAAATGCTCAAACGCAGATAATTACATTCTAATGTTCGATGATATACCCGGCCGGTATCGGTAACATAAACAATGCAATCCTCCTGAATGTTCTCTTTGCTTCTTCGGTCCACGCCAGTAAATGCTCTGGTATGCACCCGCTGCCGAAAACGAAAATTGCCTAATCCCATTATCGAAAAGGGCGTCGACATCTGATAAACCGCAACCAAATCAATCTCGTCATTTTCCTCCAAAAAATGAGATTGAAACAATGTGACCTTACCGGCAGAACCGGATATATAAGAATTCAATTTTGCAATATAATAAGCCTTACTCTTCAATAAGGAACTTTCGTAGGCACCATATTCTGCCGAGGCCTCCCTGGCGAGTCTGGTCAATGCGCTCTGCACCTCATCCTGACATCGTATCATTTGTCCCAGATAACCAACAAGAATCATGGCAAACAGAAAAATTGGCAGAATCAGCGCAGCCTCTACCGTCATGGATGCTTTCTTTTTATATTTCAAGTTAATCCCCCACTTCTTCTTGAGGCTCGAGGTGAGGAAGGGTATCCTATTACAGAAAAAGGTTACTAATCATAATAATGTACAATTTATTTTTTTGTTTAAGTAGAATTTGGTGGATCAATCCTCTGTTTTATTTTAAATAGAATACCCTTCCTCACCTCGATTACCGGTTATCATGAATAACCGGCCCAAACCTCACATGTTATCCGGCAGTTTTTCACGTTTCTTCCAAGCAATGTCTCCAGTGGTGCCATGCGGAAAAAACGGCTGGGGAAAATAAAATCTCCCTGAACTCTCATTTCATAAACACAGCTTCCCAACTGGAATCCGCCATATCCGTTTTTCTTCATACTGGTTTGAATCAAATCCATAACACGGTAGCGGCGGGTACTCTGTCCGGTCAGGGCAAGAAACAGCAGAAGATATTGCTTGTAACCAAAGGAACTTTTCTTTTTCTTTCCAAATCTCATGGCACGCTTTGCCAGAGAATCATGCCCCATCTGAACAATCTCCGGAAAGCTTGTAACAAGTTCTTTGGGACGCTTAATCATCGGGACATGCCTGTTCCGTAATATAGCTGCAACATCCACCAGACTTTCTGAAAAACTCCAAGCGAGCAAAATCAGTGTCTGCGTCAACGTAATCAAAGGTGCCAGTCCCGTAAAACCAACGACAGCGGTCGCCGCAGTATAAGCCTCCTTCCGGCGGACAGAATCCCGTTGCAAAGCAATAAAATTCACCACCGTCCGAATCAGCAAAATCCGGTTCAGAACGCTTTTCAAATTGTCCTGATCAGAAGCTTTCCCGGCAACGATATATTCCCAACCATAGTCCAGTGACTGTTTCCAATCGCCCTTTATGCTTTTTTCATAACTACCAAACTGATGCTCGATATACTGATCCAGACAAAATTCATCCATGCCGTACTTCGCCATATCTCCCAGAATTCCACTCAGCGAAACTTCATCCTCAGCGGCAAAATCCGACACCCGCTCGCCATAATCTTCACTGGATTGTTTTTGTTCTTTATAGTAATCTGCATAGGAATCCGGCACCGATATGGACTTGGATGACAATTTAGAAGGAGTTTCACAAACCAGATTCAAAATTCCTTTCTTCCAGGCATCCCCCAGCGAATCCTTCGGATTGTCGCCACCTCCGGTCTCATTCACACCTGTATAATCAAAAGCAATGGATGCCGTGTCATAATCTTTCCAGAGTGTTTTCAGTTCCTTTTTACATTCCTTCACGGAATGCGTTCGCAATTTCTCCTCTGTCTGCGAAAGAATTTTCCGATTATTCTCCAATACCGGCAGGCTCGAGATGAGGCCGGCAAACATTTTATCATGCTCATCGCTACTCTTCAGATTCCGATTTCCAAATTCCTTTTTCAGTCTTTTTCCGGTGGCAATTGCCTTTTCTGTCTTTTCTCTAACCCGTCTGATTCGTGCACGAAAAGTTGTTTTATTCCCGATGTTCCATGTTTTAACAGAATCGTCTATATGCGGTTTCATTTTCTTCCACACAGTGCCTTCTGTCACTCCAAAGTTCTGACCTTTCTTTTCTCCGGTGGCAAACATTTTTACAAATTCCTCCGCACAGGTAACCTTACCGTCCGACACAGAAATACCGTCCACAAGTTCCATCAATTCCAGCAATTCAGCATCCATTTCTGCTGCCTTCTCTTCCTGTTCCACCGTTTCTTCAATTTCCTTTGCCTCTTCCTCTATGTCTTCCAGTTCCTTCGATTGGGAAAGAAACTTTTTCAATTGCTTCTTCGTTACCACACGGCCCATATAAGAATTAATCTCTTTTTGTAAGGCATTTGCTCCATCATCGCCCAGATAAATCCGATTTGTCACCCGGACTTCCTCCAGTCCGCCCTCCAGAAAATCCATATCGCCCTTCTCTGCTGCCGCAAGCGTATCCCCTGCATAATTTCCAATCACCTGCTCATAAGGGGTTCCGCTGCTCTCGATAAAAAACAAGCCATAATGATCATAAAGAGGCCTGCTGTATTCTGTCAGAAGAGCTTCTGTGGATGTACGCAGCGTCCTGGCGGCATGATTTTTACATACCGTATAACGTGCCGTCTCCAGCAACGTTCCAAACAGAGCAAAAATCAGTAAGCATATCAAGGAGAGAAAGACGGTGATGGAGCCTCTTCCCCTACCCAAGGATACTCCCTGTATCTGAGGTAAAATTCTTAAATGCCTTATTTACCACTGTTGTAATCTTGGTTTTAAAAACAAGTACAAGTGCAATCAGAATGACGAGAATTAGAATAATTTCGACTACTCCGATGGCATCTTCTTCCTGAAAATAAATCTGTAAATTTTTCATCGCTATAACCTCCATATTTTCTCGGGTGCAGCTCTCTGCCGCACCGGTTCACATTGTCATAAATGCCGGCACCATAATAATTCCCATTACGATTCCAAGCATTAGTATCATGGGAAACAACAATTTGGTCCCCGCCTTCTCTCCCAACTGCAAAGCACGTTCTTTTCGCTGTTCCAAAGATTCCAGAGCTTCCGTTTCCAAAATTGCAAGGAGCCCCTCTGCGCCTTTTTTCATATTCTGGGTAATGACAGAGGAAAATCTCAGATAGGGAAGCAACCGGCATCTCTTTCCAAAACGTTCAATTGCCTTTGTCTCCGACACACCATCCCTCATCTCCTGCAAAAGCACACATAGTTCTTCGTATACGTACCTTTTTTTACCACCATCCTGCCGCTCTTTCTCATACTCACGGGCCAGACGCTCCACTACTTTGCGCACCGTAAGACCCGCTCCTAAGAGAAGCATAAACTTATTTACTAACCCCGGATGGTCGAGAAGAAGTTGCTCATCCCTCTCTTTCTGCTCCTTTTTCTGCTGCTCACGCCAGATTACCGGAAGAAGAAGAATCGCTCCCAGCACGAGATATACAAATAAATAACTTTTTCCCTTTTCCTCTGTGGAATAGACCATCGTAGTGTCTCCGATTTTTTCCGGAAGTTCCACCCGAGCTTTATCTGCCTGATCCTTCACACTCTTTTCAACAGCCTTCTGAATCTGCCGCTTCCACTGCTCCTCCGGCGTAAATTGTTTGGAAACAATGTGGACGGAAAAGTGATATGTTTTCTTCCAATTCTTCCAGACAACCTCTGCCATCACATCCGTATCCACTCCTCCTGACGGGATTTTTTCATATTGAATTCCACCCGTTTCCCCCAGATAAGTATCATCCACTGTCCATGTAATCTCCATATCTGTTTCAGGAAGTGTTCGGGGAAATACAAGCGGCTCTGTCACCTGGTCAAGGGATGAATTTTTTCCCGGGAGCTTTTTCCGAAGATAAGATTCCGTTTTTTCATCCAATGTCTTCTTTTCTTTTTCCGTAAACTCCCGGGTTGCTAAAGAAACATTCAAATCCTTCTCCCATAATTCTTCACCCTGTTGTCCCTGTACCTTGATTGCAATCGTCTCCTCTTCCTCCGCTCTTTGCAGGAACCGCCCTCCCACAAGAGGGGAGGGCTCTGGTTCCTGCGTTGCGCAGAGTACGACAGAGAGTAAAAGCACTGCAAACATAAGAACAACCATCTTTGTTCTCCTTTTCCATAGCTGACGCAGTGCCTGGTCCGGTGGGTCCCGGACACACATTGTCTCTACATATTTTCTGGCAGACGTAATTCGTTCCAGCCAGTCCATCCATTTTCGTTTCATAGTTCCTCCTTTCCGAAAAGCAGACTAACACTCAATCTTCATGATGTGCCTGCTCCATATAACTGCCAGCCCATAGACGAGCAGTGCTCCTGTCATAAACGTCCTTCCCATCAGCCCCTCATAAAGGGGGTCCAGAAACCCCGGGGAGCAAAATTGAAGATAGGCAATAATCAGCAGGGGAATTACCATCATACAGGTGGATTCCATCTTCTTCCCAGCCACCATCGTCTGGATTTCCCGTTGAATCTCAATTTTTTCTCCAATGTTTTCTGCCGTCCTTTTCATGACCTTGACCAAATTTCCTCCACTCTTTCTCGCTGTCGCATAAATCTGGGCAAATGTAATGATATCTTCCACTCCGCTGCGCCTTCCCAAATCAAGGAACAATTCATCCAGCGGTTGGTGCAATGAAAGCTTACTGCGGATTTTGCCAAGCTCTTTCACCATCGGTGTCTCTGCTTCATGTAAAAGCACAAGATCGTGATACGCTTCTGTCACTGCATTTTCCATGGAATACCCGGCTACCAGAGCGGATACCATACTGTCCATGGCATCCTTAAATTCCACCATCAGCGTCCAGCGCCTTTGCTCCGCCATAACTTTTTCCCGGTAGCGGAAATAGAGAAATCCTCCTGCCAAAGCACCTGCCAGACAGAATAGTAGATTTCTGTAAAAGAGATACAAAACAAGGAAACTTCCTACTGCTCCCGTCACGACACTGGTATACTTGGATTTATTCATAGTTTCACCCCCGCTCTCTGGCACTTTTCCACTGCCAACAGTTTCTCTCCGGTTCTTTCCAGACGCCCCATCACTTTCCCCTCCCGTTCTCCCTGCTCGCGGAACTGAAACAGCGGGCGGAGCGTTATTTTCCCTTCTGAAATCTCTCCTACTTCACT
Source organism: Eubacterium sp. (assembly GCA_022767895.1). GTDB lineage: Bacteria > Bacillota > Clostridia > Lachnospirales > Lachnospiraceae > Eubacterium_F. Next base: position 9,165 of record JALENH010000075.1, on the reverse strand, counting down.
GATTTCCAACACCTTGCGGGATTTATCCCGAAGTCGCCCCAGATGAACCAACAAATCAATTCCGGAAGCAATCTGCTGCCGAATGGCCGCCAACGGGATTTCCAGTCCCATGAGCACAAGAGTTTCCAGACGATTTAGCATATCCTCCGGGCTATTGGCATGACCGGTGGAAAGAGAACCGTCGTGACCGGTATTCATAGCCGTCAGAAGGTCAATTGCCGCAGAATCCCGGATTTCTCCTACGATAATCCGGTCCGGCCGCATACGTAGGGCACTCTTTACCAAATCACGGATTGTCACCTCATTCTTTCCTTCTACGTTGGCATTCCGTGCTTCTAGGCGCACCAGGTTGTCGATATTCTGAATCTGAAGTTCTGCGGAATCCTCAATGGTAATCACCCGCTCACTCTGGGGAATGAAGTTGGAAAGAATATTGAGAAACGTCGTCTTCCCTGCCCCGGTTCCTCCTGAAATGAAAATATTATATTTTGCCTCTACCAGTTTTCGCAGAAAATCCACGGCTTCCTCCGTGATTGCTCCCATCTTCAGAAGCTTTTCCATGGTCATTGCTTCTTTTGGAAATTTTCGGATGGTAATGACCGGCCCCTCAATGGCAACCGGCGGAACTACAATGTTCACCCGGGAGCCATCCTCCAATCTCGCATCCAGAATAGGATTCGATTCGTTGACAATACGGTTCCCCTGAGAGGCAATCTGCTGCACCACATCCTCCAGTCTCGACTGATGCTCAAAAGTCAGCCCTGTCTCCCACAGATGTCCATCTTTCTCCACAAAAATATGTCCCGGTCCATTGACCATAATTTCCGTAATTTCCTCATCCTCCAGCATATCCTGCAAAACATCCATTTTTCGGATGGAATTGAACACAATATGGCACAAATTCCTTCTCTCTTCCAGACGTACATATTCCCCGGCGCATACTTCCGTAATTGTGCGCTCAATTCTTGCCAGCAGTTCCTGATCTGTCACCTCGGTCCCAGCCGGTATCTCCTCCAGAACCTGCTCCCGGATTATCTTCCTTTTTTCATTCAAAATCTTCCCACAGGCACACATCGTCATCCTCCTTTCTGCTCTCCAGCAAATTTTGCATTTTCCCCATCACCTGACGGTTCTCTGCCCACTCGGAAAGCGGCTGAAGAACGAGGAATTTCCGCCATTCCTGAACCTCTTCCGGTATTTGGATAAATTCTGCCAGAGAAAGGAGAGTCTCCTTATTCTCCATCCGGCAGTAATGACGGAATCCCTCTGTCCTCACTTTCCCGAAAGCATCCTCGCCCCCCACAAGAAACAGCCGGTCCGATAATTCCAAAAGATCCGATAATGTCTCAAACAAAGCACCTGTTTCCACAATCACGGAATCATAGCCCCCCTCTTTTTGAAGCCGCTTCAAGAAAATCTGCCAGTCCTCAGCCGTGCAGTCAAGCAGATCCTTGTAGTGGGAAAACGGTGCCAGCATCTCTGCGCTGCCAAAGGGGTGTACCAGCTGCTGCAATTTATGAGTAAACAGTTCTTCTGCCGGGCACAACAGAATTTCTCCTAATCCCGGAGTCCGATAATCCGGTTTTTTCTCAAACTCTCCGCCATAATATACCGGAAATCCGGACAAACTGATGTACAAACACCTCCCCTGCCCCCCCAGATACTGGGCCATCAGCACTGCCAGTTCCGTCATGGGTAATCCCTCCGGTGAAAAAAACATTACTACCCCCTGTCCCTCCTCCATCCGTTCCGGGTTACTTTCTTTTACTCCTAGCAGCGCTGTCAGCTCCTTATAAATGCTCTCTGCACTTTGATACTGGAATATTTTTTTCTCTTTACGATTCTGCTCTCCAGTCAGCAGAACCACCTCTCTTTTTTCGTCCTCACATATTGTGCCATCATCTGTCACAATCACCAGCCGGTTTGATTCCGTACAAACACGTCTCAAAACCCCCTCTCTCTCCGTCACAAGTTCCGGATGAATCCACGGATTCTTTTTCCCATTTATAAACCGAAGAAATCTCCTTCCATAGTCCTCTTCTCGCAAAAATAAAAGTAATGTTATCTGCTTCTGCTCCATCTGTTTCCTCCTTTCTCATGGCATCCGGCAAAGATACCACAACACCGCTAGTGATATAGCAATACTGTAGGGAATTATCCCTTCATCGCCATCACGTTTTCTGTCATAATACGCATTACATACATGTGAATTCTGTTTCTGTGAAATATACTGAAAGAAATAGCGAAACCTTCTCCCGGCACTGTGGCATACAATCATTTTCGCCACTGCCATAACGGCTCCTGTAAAAAAAGAAAAAAATAGTATACGAAGTGCGGCATCATAGCCAAGAAAACTTCCAATTACAGAAAAGAGTTTACTATCCGACGCACCTATAACATGACATCGGTACAACAAATAACTAATTAAAAATGGAATAAGAATTCCGAGAAACCAGGGGGATAAACCTTGGACACCCTGCATTTCCAGACGCCTGATCAGGCTAACGATAAGTGCAGCCCCGTGAAGTGCATTGGGCACCCGGTACTGCCATAGATCAAATAGGGATGCTGGTACGAGGACGAGAAAAATCAACTCGTATCCCTGGGACATTGCCCACCTCCTATTTGTGATGTGCTACAAATTTAACACAGCTTTTCCTGCCTTGTCAACAACTTTTTTCAGCGTTTTACGCCACTCTGATTACCATGCATAACTTTTCCATTTTCTGACTATACTGTTATAAAGCACGACTGAAAATAAGGAGGTTACTATGAGAAACAAAAAAAATCCTGCCAGCCAGGCAAGAGCCCAGCTGATGCAGGAAATCGAATCCTTACAACAGGCATTGGAGACCGCCAATTCCAATTTTGAAAATGTGTGCGACCCGGACCTCATTGACAGCTATATCTATGAGATCAATGCCTTGTCATTTCGTTATAAATATTTACTCCGTCAGGTACAGGATATTCATGTGTAATGTATGATTACGCCTCATACCCACGGTTCGGATCAATGCCGGTGGCAATGGTCTCATTTAGCGTGCCACGCCCATATGTCAGTCCCGCATAGATCGTTTGTACATTTTTCATCACCGCTTCGGAATCATCCTGCTTTGCCACTTCCTGAAAAGAGGGAAGAATTTTTTCAAAAATTCTGGATGCATGATCAAACTGTTCCGGACATCGGTTGGCGATTCCCTGACACAGTTCCTGATAGGCATAAATGTATAATTGACGCAAATAGTAGGAAATTTCGTACTGCAAATCCAAACTTCCCATTAGTTCCGTAATCATTCCTCTGGCTCGGGCTATTTCTTTGCGTGCCAGTTCTATCTCCCCGGCAGACAGATATTTTTTCCCTTCCTCAATACTGGCAATGGTAGCCTCATAAATAATGACCACCAACTCGCTTCGGTTGGCCTGCGTCACTCTGGCCGCATATTCCTGTAACCGTTCCTTTTCCATCAACTAACCTCCCCATCAGCCCTGAAGCAACTGCAAAATCGTCTGCGGCTGATTATTTGCCTGCGCCAACATGGATGTTCCCGCCTGCACCAGCACACTGTACTGGGTGTAATTGGTCATTTCTTCCGACATGTCCACGTCCTCGATACGGGAGCATGCCTGCGTAAGATTTTCCGACGTCTCATCCAGACTGGCAATGGCCGAATCCAGACGGTTTTGATAAGCACCCAGCTTGGAGCGGATGGATGAAATCTGCTGAATCGCATCATCAAACGCCGTAATAGCACTGGAGGCACCAGCCAGCGTACAGACATTGCAATTTTCGATACCAAGTGTTTTCGTGTTCACTGCCGGTATGGAAATATCAATGTCCTGCCCCTCATTGGCACCAATCTGAATCGCCACATAGCCGGCATCCAGCATAGTCACTGTAGCAGAAGATCCTGTAGCTGCCTCGGAAATATCAAACAACATACGGAATCCATCCCGATCGGACACCTCCATTTTGCCACCGTTGATGAATACAGTGGCGGTATTGGTAAATCCGGAACTTGTATCCAATGTCACTTTCGCATCCGTCCCCGGTGTTGACGCAAGTCCATTAATCCCCAGCTTCTGTGCCAGATTGGCGTTATCCGTCGTAATCTTCAGATTCTGGGATGCCCCGTAAATAACCGAGGTAAAGGAAAGATTGGTAGCAGATGACAGTTCACACTCGACACCGGTTGCATCCACCGGAACCACATCAACATTCATCATTTCGCAATAATCACGGATTGTTGCGTAGACATCCTGAAAAGTCTGGCCCTCTTTGATATCAATAACTTCTCCGTTAATCTGAATCTGACCGGCTGTAGCCTTGTCAACCACATCGGAAGGGGAAAATGCGATGGCCCCTGTAACCGCTTTTGCCTGTGTCGCCTCCGCATTAACTGTGAATTTGTAACTGGTCAGAGGCACGTCATCACTGGCATCAATCAACTTCACGCCCACATTGTCGGAAGACGACTGACGACAACAGGAACCATCCAGTACACTCATGGTATTGTATTCGGTATCCTGTGAGAGACGGTCGATTTCGGCCATTAAGGAGTCAATCTCATCCTGAAGTGCCTGCTTATCTTCAATGGTCGTAACACCTGTATTGGCTGCCTGCACGGAAAGCTCCCTGCATCTCTGGAGCATGTTCTCAATTTCAGACAGGACACCCTCTGCCGTCTGAATAAAAGAAACTCCATCCGAGCCATTCTTGGAAGCCCGTTGCAACCCGCGGATCTGGGCATGCATTTTCTGGGAAATCGCCATCCCTGCCGCATCATCTGCCGCCTTGGTAATCCGGTAACCGGAAGACAATTTATTGGTACTTGCTGTCAGCCGGGACTGAACACTGTTCAGATTAAAGTTAGCGCGAAGTGCTGCTATATTTGTATTAATTTTCATACTTCATCGTCCTTTCTGTTCATGGCTACTACAAACATTTTGGCAATCCGGTACAAATCCCTGTTTTTTGTACCTTCTGCTCTATTTCCAACGTGAAGAGAAGTTCTGCGGCCCATGACCGGGCTGCCACCATCCATTGTAAAACCATTCTCTTCCAATTCCTTTTCAAAACTTTTCATCCGTTCGTCGCACAAGGGGAGAAATTCTTCCTGCTCCACCGTCACGAAACCATTAACACGGAATCCTCTCACCTTAAAGGTCGCCTGCAACTTTCCGAATTCCTCCGACTCCATGGCAATTTCCACACTGCCTTTTTCCCCGGCGCCGCCATCCTGAATTGTTATATTACAATTCGTAATTCCTTTCTCTGTAAAAACAGGAATTTCAAACATCTGATGCTCTCTCATTTTCCCATGAAAGGAAATACTGTGATTCATAAGGCTCTGAAAACGAAGTGCCTCGTAATTTATATCGACCGATTGTTCTTCTCTCGCCAGTTCCCGTCCATGATTTTCCTCAATTTCTTCCAGAACAGTGAATATCTTCTCCGGGTCTTCCAAACTTTCCAGTGCGGTCTCACTTTCCTCTTTTTTCCAAAGCTTGTGCCAGAACTTTGCCCCCGGCTGTGAATGCGCCTGCACCATCTGAATATTGGCCATGGTATCCGGCATGTCCAGTGCCGCAAGGAAATTAAGTACGCTCTGTTCACTCTCTGCAGCCATTGAACGGAGTTCCCCGGCCCATTCCTCATAATAGGAAGCTTCCTCCTCTACTCCCTGTGTCTCACAGGCTGCCAGAAGCTGTTCCATCGTCGGGTCCAAATCCTGCTCCATAAACTGATGCAGAATCTCCGGTGACAAGGTCTTCCTCAGTTCTCCTGCCAGCGACGTTTCATAGGCCGCTCCAATCTGATCGGAAATGGAATTGCCGGAGGGTACAACTTCCTCCAGTCCACCAAATTCATCATCAACCTGCACATCCAGTCCGGCATCCCTTCTGGTCCGCACTGCTGACAAAAGAGACGACAATGACAGCTCCCTGCCCTCTTTCATCACCTGGGCTGCTGCTGCCCCATCACTTTTTTCTATCTGGTGAAGGAGTCGGTATACGCCAATCATGCTCTCCCGCTCCTCTGGTGTGATCGATTTGTTGTGATCCATTTTCCACAAATACTTCCGGAAGGACAAATCCTCCACATCCTGTTCTTCCAGAATGCTATTTACCTCTTCTCCCAGTTCATCCAGAGACACCTCCAGCGGATTCACTTCCCGCCGAATCAGTTCCGCCACAACCTGAGGTTTCAAATCCTGCATAAGCGTCGTGACACGGCTGTCATATTCCTTCATCCTGACTATGTTTTCTTCCGTGAGAGGCATCTGATTGTAAGCCAGTGCCCGCACCGCTCTCTGGTTCTTTCCGTTCACATCCAGTCCCATTTCTTCCAGGATATCATCCACATTGGCAAAGGCCTTTGATATGGAGTCGCCCAGATCCCTGCGTACTTCTGTTCCCACAGCCTCATAGTTTTCTTCCACCCGGCGAAACTCTGCCGTAAACGTCTTTGCCTGTTCGGACAGGGAAGCCAGCGTGGCTTCATCCTGTACCTCCAGCGCATGCCCCAAAAATTCCACCGGAGCCGCCAGTACATTCCGCGCTGCTTCCAGCGTATCTCCCATCACACGGGCATTGTCCTCTGTCACCGGCAACCCTGTCTCCTGAAGAAGGGACTCTCTCGCCTGCTTTTCCTGCTGTCTCAATTCCTTTACAATATTCTCCAGATTAGAAATATCGAGATCAATCCCCTTGGCTGACATATTCCTCAGGGCATCCACTGTCATGGTCAGTCTCGTCTCCTCAAGTTGACGCTTTGCTGTAATAGCCTCTGCCACAGAGATTTTCACAAGATTTGCTTTTTCCGGCTGCACCCCCTCTGCCATCTGGTCAGTAATCCGGGCAGTGAGCACCTCCGGTTCCACCTTTTTCAGCTCTTCGATCTGTCCATAAATACGAATGTTTTCCGTTGTCACAGGCAAATCATTGTCATGGAGCCACCTCGCCGTCCTCATCGTCTCTTCGTCCGCATCCATACCATCTTCCACAAGAAGTTCCTGTACCTGAGACTGTATCAGGGAAAAATCATCTTTTCCCTCCGTTTTTTCCGGTATTGCTGCCCCCTGTGTACAACTACTGCTGCCACTGATATTTTCCGGCGTAATTGTAAATTCACTACCAATAAAAAACTTCATCGAAGCTTCGGAAAAAGAGCCGATTTCCGCCACCATATCCATGGCATGGGAAAGACGGGCCACATTTTCAGGTGTCACCGGCAGGTCACTGTCCAGCATCTGTTCCATCACCTGAGAGGATACCTGGCCATCTGCTGCCAGCTTAACTGCTGTCTGCCTGGTGGCCTCTTCCACATCTCTCTGTCTGGAAATTTGCTGTTCAACAGCCTCCTGCTTGTTCCGGCGTTCTTCCTTTACTCTTGTGACCGCTCTGTCAAGCTGAGATGAAGTATATTCTTCCAACGGAGTCTGTTCCCCGGACAACGCCCTGGCATCCTCACCCGTCATACACCGGCTGATAAAATCCGCCGGCGACATCTGGCTGTCATCCGTCCATACTCCGTCATCTGTATGTAATTGTCTGGCTTCTGCCTCTGTATATACGATATGATCGTTTCCCGCCTCCTGTACGGTACAATCCATTGTTGCTCCCGGGTTGCTGATACGGGAGATGCCGCCTTCCCTGGCGTCTGGTACAGACACACCGATTTTTTCCATCTTCTCTGTGTCATCAAAGGTAAGGGAAATCCTGTTTGTCGATATAACCATAGATTTCACACTCACTTTCCCAGCATGGAATCCCATGCTGTCCTTATACTTATATCTCGGACTATAAAGCGGAAATCTTTAGTCTGCTGCAGCAAAAGTTATTGGGCACCATATTCCTCTAAAAGTTTGTGATCAAGCTTAATCCGATTATCCATGGTCTTCATAACATCCGCAATCTGTACCTTTTCCTTCACGGATGGACTAGACAAATCATACAGACTGTTATCACGGAAATCCAATACCACCGGCTCAAAGATATTTTCCTCATTGCCCAGAATGACAAGGCCTTTCTCGCCATTCGTAAGTTCCACACAGACACCCGGATACAAAATGTTGATGGCCTGTATCAAGGCATTCACTACTTTCTTATTGTATCTCTCCTCGTCTGCCAGCAGTGCCCGCACCGCCTTTACCTCTGAGGTTGGTTCTTCAAAAGATTTCATGGCAGTCATGCGGTCGTAAGCATCTGCCACATAAAGGATGTTGGCGTTCACGCTTTCCTTCAACGCATCCGAAATATTTCCGGCGTCTTCCCGGGTATACAATTCCTGCATCTGTGTAATCAGTTTCTGGACATCTTCATCCAGATCACCATAACGAGTCAGTGTTTCCTGAGTATTTCTCTTGATGATTTCCTTGGTACCGTCATCCACATCTTCTGCATCCGGTATCTGATTAAGCTTCAGGGCACCAATATCATGCAGAACCGCAGCTTTTACAAGAAGATTAATCCGCCCTACCGGAAATCCCATCTGTCCGGCAATAATAGCAGATAAGATGGCAACATTCAGAACATGTTTATACACAAAGTCCTCACTGCTTCGCAGGCTCTGAACAAAATTAATCTTGTGGTCCAGACCACCATAATTTTTTATGATGAGACTGCACAGCCAGTCTAATCCTTTATCCTTTTTCCCGGAATCAATCAAATCCAAATCTTCCCGTATACTAAATACAGCCATGGTCTGGAAACGCTCAAAAGTGATGTCATCCTCCGTCATGGGCGGCACCGGTTCTGCCGGTTCCAGTATGTAGAGACCGAGTAGTCCGAAATTTTTAATTCCGTAAATCGCCTGCATCGTAAGTTTCGTATCCCGGTCATACAACAAAACCCCATTTTTGTTGTAAATTGGCTTACCCAGGCGCATTCCTGCTCTCAGATCATCCACCTTCACAAATAACATGATGCTACCTCCTTGCCTTATTTTGTTCACAAAATTATGTTATTATCGTTTCAAAATCATCTGATTCTATCATATCAGCAAATAACTTTTGACGCAATAATTATTTAGGTAATTGCGAAACTCGCTAAAGCCCGTTCGCAATCTTGAACTTAAACAGGGAAGGATTCGTGCAAAGCACGAATCCCGGAATAAAAAGTGGATAACCGGACATTTTAGGCGCACTTTAATAAGCCCTCGGCTTT
>JALENH010000067.1 GCA_022767895.1 Eubacterium sp. | reverse complement strand
CGGTGACGGAGTCAGAAGATAATAGGCATTTTCCAAAAGAATATCGGTAGAATTGGCATAGCCGGTTTTCTCGGAGCCGGCCATGGGATGCCCACCAATAAACTGTTTCGTCAGGCCGAGTTCACGAGCCTTTTCACAGATGCTCTGTTTCACACTCCCTACGTCAGTGAGAATACAGCCTGGTTTGATGAGTGGCTTCAAGATGGGAAGAAAGTCCAGATTTTTCAAAACCGGCGCGCAGAGAAAAATAATGTCACAGGTCGAAAACCGGTTATCAATTTCATATAAAAGCTCATCAATAACGCCTTCATCCTGTCCCTTTTCCAGTTCCGGATTTTTTCTTCTTGTATATACTTTTATGGTAATATCAAGATTTTGCTTTTTCAGTGCCCTTGCAATGGATCCTCCAATCAATCCGAATCCAATGAAACCAAGCTCAAGGTGTTTCATATCGATTACTCCATTTCTTTATTATCCTTCGATGTTTATTAGTTTATCATTTTCAGACACAAAAAACAATTGGAACATGAGAAAACGTGGAAAAATGAGCCGTAATGTGGTAAAATATTGCTCGAATGATACGAAGGAGGTGTCCCATGCAGGAATACATCATGGCTCTTGACCAGGGAACGACAAGTTCCCGTTGTATGATTTTTGATAAGAAGGGAAATATAGTTACAAAGGCTCAGCAGGAATTTGACAACTATTATCCTCAGGCTGGTTTCGTGGAACAGGATGCCAAAGAAATTTGGGACAGCCAACTGTCTGTGGCACGGACAGCACTAAAAAAACTGGGGGACAAGGCAGAAGAAAAAATTGCCGCCATAGGGATTACCAATCAACGTGAGACAACTGTAGTATGGGATAAACAAACGGGTGAGCCAATTTATAATGCCATTGTCTGGCAGTGCCGCAGGACGGCAGACAAGTGCGAAGAAATTAAATCTTATTTTGATAAAATCAAACAGAAGACAGGACTTCGTATCGACCCTTATTTTTCGGCCACGAAAGTGGCATGGCTGCTGGAACATGTTCCGGGAGCAAGAGAGCGGGCGGAGAGAGGGGAACTTCTTTTTGGTACAGTGGATACCTGGCTGATTTGGAATCTCACCGGAGGAAGAGTTCACGCAACGGATTATTCCAATGCCTCCCGGACCATGCTCTATAACATTCATACCTTGTCCTGGGATGAAGAAATTCTTTCATTGCTTCATATTCCCCAGTGTATGCTGCCGGAAGTGAAAAATTCCAGTGGTTTGTTTGGTGAGACGGATCCCTCCCTCTTTGGCAGAGCTCTGCCGATTGCCGGTGTGGCCGGAGACCAGCAGGCGTCCCTGTTTGGACAGGCATGTTTCACGCCGGGAGAAGTGAAGAATACCTATGGAACAGGAGGCTTTCTTCTGATGAATACGGGTAATCAATGTGTGGATTCCCGGAATGGCCTTCTGACAACCATTGCCTGGGGGATTGACGGGAAGATAACATATGCTTTGGAAGGCTCGATTTTTGTGGCGGGTGCGGCAATTCAGTGGCTTCGTGATAAACTTCAGATTATTGGGGATGCAGCAGAGACTGAGGAGATTGCAAGAAGTATTCCGGATACGGATGGTGTTTATTTGGTTCCGGCCTTTTCCGGATTGGGTGCGCCTTACTGGGATCCCTATGCCCGAGGGGCAATTGTCGGGATGACCCAGGGGACAGAACGGAGCCATATTATCCGGGCAGCACTGGAATCCCTGGCTTATCAGACGGTGGCAGTGATGAATGCCATGCAGGAAGATTCCGGGATGGAACTCACCGGATTGAAGGTGGACGGTGGTGCCAGTGCCAATGATTTTTTATTGGAGTTTCAAAGTGGGCTTCTTCAGATGGCAATTGACCGCCCGGCATGCATCGAGACGACAGCACTGGGGGCTGCTTATCTGGCAGGTCTGGGAACCGATTTTTTTGAAAGCTTTCAGGAAATCCGGGATAACTGGCAGATGGACTTACATGTGGAGCCGAAGATGAACCCGGAAGAGAGGGAACGCTATTTGCGAGGCTGGGAAGAGGCGGTAGCAAGAGTGTGCATGTCAAAATAAAGCATGGAAAGGAAAGAAAT
>JALENH010000062.1 GCA_022767895.1 Eubacterium sp. | reverse complement strand
CAAATTGGAAAGTTCTTCGTCCGAAGAAACTCCCATCACATTCTGTCTTTCTGTTTCCAACGTATGTACCGTTGTGGCTTGGTTTTCGATAATGCCATTCCAGATACTTCCCTGGATTCCCAACTCGCTTACAATACCATCATAAAAATGCTTAATGTCATACGTGGTCAATGAATTCGGATTCAATGTCCCTATCTTTTCCTCAAAAGACTGGGCAATGGCAAGCAACTCATTATTCGCATAACCATCTTTTCCTTCGTGGGCATCACTGTACATGGTCGGCAACGTAGAAGAATCTCTCGCTACAACCGGATTGGTTATCAGCTGTCCAATGGTATACATTGTATAGACATTCGTCGTGTCTTCTTCGTTGTATCGATAAACCTTCTGGACACTTGTCGTCCCATTCTCATTCAACACCGTAACATCTTCTTCCGTATAACGCTCAATCCCTCTGCGGGAGAAAAGTTCTGTCCCCATAGTCCGATTGGCATCATCACCAATCAGTGCCTTTTCTTCGTCCAACACATAAATCGTCTCCATGTGAGTTCCCGTTACATTTCCGGCAGCGTCCCTGTCCTCCACCTCAATCTGAATCTCCTTATTAGGACAAAGCGCATTATTAACAGATGTCACAATTCCATGAACCAACGTATCCAGTTCACTCTGAATCGTCATTACCACCGAAGCACCAATGGTCTTGTTGTACACCTCCAAATCATCATTAAACTGACTCACAGCACGATTGTAGGCATCAGTATCCAACACACCACCTGTCTTGAAGTCACTCTCCTCCGGTTTTTGCGGAACATTGATGTAACTGGCAGCATAATTTCCTCTGGCCACCATAATACCTCGCAAGCCACCTACATCTGTATTGTTACTACTGGAATATTCCAAACTATCATACCGAAAATAATTCTCTCCGGTTGTCCAGATAGGTTTTAACAACTTTGAAGTGTCACTTTCATACGCTGTCGTCAGATAATATTGGTTGACAGCATCCAAAAGATATCCGCCCTCGGAATAAATCATGATGGTTCCATCTACCTGCTCGCTACTCTCAAAGGTTATGTATTGGCTTAGCTCATCCAGACATTCATTGCGCTTGTCCCGGTAATCGTTGGCAGATTCTCCGGTTGCTTCATATTTTTGAATCTGTTTGTTCAATTCACGTATCTGGCCTACAATATCATTAATTGCATCAACCTGATTTTTCACTTCTGTATTCAAACTGGTCTGATAGGTGTCCAACTCCTCCTGAAGCACCTTAGCCTTCTCGATAAACTGAGATGCCACCATCACCAACTGGTCTTTATATACAATATCGTCCGCATGGGTGGCAAGAGAACTAAGAGCCCCCCAAAGATCATTAATGCTGGTCTTGAACTCCTCCCCGTGAAGCTCACCCAGCATATCCTCAATTTCCATCGCTGCCTTGCTGTTGGCCTCATAAAACTGCTGGCGCCCCAGCTGCACACGGTACTGACCATCTAAAAACCCATTGCGAATCTGTCTGGTCAGGGAAATCGTCGTACCGGTACCAATCTGCAGTGCATTGTCATGACTTCCATATGAGGTCTGGTAATAGGAGTCTGCTACAAGAACCTGCTGTCTTGTATATCCTGTCGTACTTGCATTGGCAAGATTATGTGCGGTAACAGTAAGAGAGGCCTGCGCTGAATGCAGCCCGGATACTCCCGCATTAAAACTTGTCATCAGATTGCCCATATCCTCATCTCCTTCTATATAAAAAAATACACGAATCACTAAAAACAAAGCAGGCGCCAGCAATCGCTTCCCTGCGCCTGTTATTGTTTTGCATCAAACATTCCATGCTGTGGTGCCATCCCTGCCACCTCCGACGCATCACTGGAATAATTGCTGCTTCCCGAAGACATCCGTGTACTTCTGATTACATTCATATTATATTCCACCATTTCAATGGCCTCTTTCAAGAGGTCCTTGTTCTGGTTGTTTACTTCCTGCAGACGGGACACGGTTTTCCGTAACCGGTCATGAACCTCCTGCAATTTTTTCTGATCCTCCGGCTGATTCTTCAACACTGCCGCGATCTGTTCCAGCGTAATCGTCTTCGGGTCACGGCCAAGAACAGTAGCAATATCCATTGCCACCTGTTCCCGCTTGTTCTCAAGGGCCGATGTCTGATCCACCAACTCATGTTCCCGAACCGTTATATCCTGTAGTGCCTCCAGATCATTGGCAATAATCGCTCTGGTCTTCTCCTCTTCAATTGGGATTAACTGCCCATAAAGGGTCTCCTCCGCATTCAGTGTCTGAATCAGTTCTTCCATCAAACTTGCCAAATGAATACCCTCCTACTGTCTTCAAGAAAGTAACTGATCTGCCATCTTGTCAGCCACATCTTCGATGGAAACACGATAGGTTCCCGCTGCCATCTGAGCCTGTATCTCCTTCACACGATCAGCACGGACATCCGAAGTCTGTGCAACAGCCTGTTTTGCCACCTGAAAAGCATTTCCAAAACTGGAGATTTCCAGGGAATCTTTGCTGCTTGTTTTTCCTGCTTTGGGAGCGTTCTTGGTCTTGTTGGTCTGATAAATCTGGTTCACCTGCATATAAGCATCAATTCTCATAATACAACGCCTCCATTCTAACTTTGAAACACATCATTACGTTTCTTACTATATTTATCGGACGAACAGAAAGAAACTTTAATGTTGTTTTGAAAAAAGTTTTAATCCAATTTCAAAGTGTTCTGTTGCAGATTGGCCTTCTGTCCTTTTGCCGCTCTTTTCCGGTTGCGCACCCTTCTGGCATTCAAGGTTTTTCCGTTATATTCAAATGTTTCTGCCGCCGGGTGAACCACCGTAGCAAAGGTCAGGAAATCATTTTTCTCCAGACTGATGGCTTTCACTCCACGGCTGGTCTTTTTGAACTCACTCACTTCTCCCACCGGGAATCCCAGAGAAAGCCCCTGATCTGTCAGAAGAATCACCTTCTTGGTACCTGTAAGCACATCCGCTGCCGTCAGCATAGCAATCCCCACGACAGCATCCCCGTCATCCAGCTTCGTCGCTGCAATCATCTGACGACCGGTCTCGAATTCCACGCCGGACACCAGTTTGATATAACCACTCTTGGTGGTAAACATCAGCACAGACTCAAAAAGGTCCTCAAAACTGGTATACAGCAGTCCCTCTTCCTCATTATCCATCTTGCAGAGAGAATGAATCAACGTGCCTTTATCTTTCATTTTACAGCGAGGAATCTTCTCCACTTTCACCTGATGCATATTTCCTTTGTCGGTGAAAATACAAAGCTTGTCCGTATTTTTTATTTTGATAATAGAAGTAAATTCACTCTTCGTTTCCTCATTGGCACGTCCAAAGGCAGCCGCATCAATAGCCTTGGTGTACCCAAAACGGTCAATGCAAATATAAAGATCCTCTATCACCACTTTTTCCACATAAGCCTTGGCTGTCGTATCTGTCAATGTAGTACGACGTGGCGTGTTAAGCTGCTTCTTGAACTCTCTGAGCCGTCCCTTGATTACCTTATACAATTCTTTCACATCAGAAAGAACTTTCTCATACTCGGCAATATTGGCTAAGAGTGTTTCATTTTCCTCATGAAGTTTCAAAATCTCAAGACCAATCAGTTTACTCAGCTGCATGGCAAGAATCGCGTCTGCCTGATTCTCTGTAAAGTTCAGTGTCTTCGCCTCTTTCTCGGAGGCGGCACTCTTGAAGCGAATTCCTTCCGTCACACCCTCAATCAGGCAGGTTTTTGCCTGCTTCACAGAGGAGGAGCCCCGCAGGATTTCAATTATCAAATCAATGACATCCGTTGCCTTCATCAGACCTTCTACAATTTCCAGACGTTTCTTGGCTTTTTTCAAGAGGAACTGATATTCCTTCGTATACAAATCCTCCTGAAAAAGAACAAATTCTTCAATCATTGATTTCAGGTTGAATACCTTGGGCTGACCATTGCCTTCTTCCGAAGGGCGGATTGCCAACAGATTCACACCATAGGTATCCTCCATCTGGGATTTCTTATAGAGACCATTCAGAAGATTCTCAATATCTCTTCCCTTTTTTACCTCGATTACAATGCGGATTCCTTCTTTGGAGGACTCGTCCCGCACATCATAAATTTCATCAAACACTTTTTCCTTCGCCAGAGAAGCCAGGTTCTCCACAAGCTTCATCTTGTTGCCGGAAATCGTGTAAGGAATCTCAGTAATGACAATATTGGTTCTTCCTGCTTCCCCTTTCTCAATCTCTGTCCGGGCACGGAGGCGGATTTTCCCTTCCCCTTTTTCATAAATGTCATACATATCCGACGCATTGATGATGATTCCTCCCGTGGGAAAATCCGGTGCCGGAATGTAATCCATCAACTTGTTGATAGAAATCCCCGGACGGTCCATATAGGCAATCACGGCATCA
Source organism: Eubacterium sp. (assembly GCA_022767895.1). Lineage (GTDB taxonomy): Bacteria > Bacillota > Clostridia > Lachnospirales > Lachnospiraceae > Eubacterium_F. Next base: position 398 of record JALENH010000062.1, on the reverse strand, counting down.
ATCACCTCTACCGGATTGTGTGGCGGTATATTGGTAGCCATACCAACGGCGATACCGGTAGTCCCGTTAATCAACAAATTGGGAAGCTGGGCAGGCAGAACAGCCGGCTCCTTCTCGCTATTGTCAAAGTTTGGCAGAAATTCCACCAAGCCCTTTTCCAGATTATCAAGCATGGTCATGGCAGCTGACGACAATCTGGCTTCCGTATATCGCATGGCAGCGGCACCGTCTCCGTCAATGGAGCCAAAATTGCCGTGGCCATCCACTAACGGGGCATTCAGGGAATACTCTTCCGTCATATGCACCAAAGCGTCATAGATGGAACTGTCTCCATGGGGATGATATTTACCCATGGTATCACCGACGATACGGGCACTTTTTCTGTGAGGCTTGTCCGG
>JALENH010000041.1 GCA_022767895.1 Eubacterium sp. | reverse complement strand
CTCCACATCCTCAATAAAAGGTTCCTGCCCCAACACATCGTTAATACGCTCAATACTGCTGATGAGATTCATCAGTTCACGAGGCATACTAGTCATCCAGTTGAGGTATGTATAAAGAAGCTGTGTATAGGTAATAAACTGGAGAAGTTCTCCTGTCGTCATCTCTCCACCCAGCACATCCATTCCACCGAAATAAACTACCAGAAACACGCCGGCTCCCATCAGCAGACTTACCATGGGCATAAAAATCGCCCAGAATACTTCATTTCGCGTCTGTACCCGGCAGAATTCTCCGGTCAAAGCATTGAACTTATCTCTCTCTGTCTCTTCCTTGCCGTAGGATTTTACCACCCGCATTCCGGAAATAACATCCTGCAGACTACTGTTAACATCATCACTCTTCTTCCATTGCAGATGGAAACGGCGATGAATGCTTTTCCGAAAAGCAACGGTCAAAAAAACAGCAATCGGAATAAAGATAAAAGCCAACAACGCCAGCTTCACATTCAGTGCCAGCATAAAAATCATATCACAGGCAAAGATAAAGCAAACCGTGAACATATTACAAAATGTCCGCTCCATAAATTCCCGGATTTTACGCGTATCAAATACAATTCGGTTCATCAATTCACCGGGACGCCGGTCGTTAATGAAATTCAGGGACAGAATCTGGATATGGGCAAATAATTTCTGCCTTAAGTCTTTTGATATCGTCGCCCCTAACACCGTACAATAGTAGGTTTTCAAAATATTGATGACGACAATTCCCACACTGAGGGCAAACATAATCCCCAGACAGATAAAGGCAACACCCATGCCTCCATCCCCCGTAGCCAATACATCATCCACCAGATGTTTCTGCACCTCCGGATTGAGAAGCGTCACAACGGCCGCCAGAATCATCAGCACAATAATACCATAAAATTTCTTTTTATAAGGTGCTGCCAGTTTCAAAAAAGTACGCCAGAATCCACCCTCTTTGGAACAATGCGGGCAGTAACTCGTACCCGGTATAGCCCGGCCGCAGTGCGGACATATTTTTTCATATTCATTACTGATTACTTCTTCATCGCGCCCGGATGCGAGGATATTGATTCCACGTGCCACATAGGCGTAACGGGATAAATGTTTCGCCGAATAGTGAACCACATACTGTGTCACGCCTTTATATTCCATCACCAGCAGGCCGCCGCCAATCTTCGCCTCCGCTTTCACATGAGCGCAGTCAGCAATGTCATAAACCGTTTCGACTTTCTTCTGCCGGATTACAAACAATCTTCGATTTGTCACCACAAAATAGGAATCCTGCAACCAGCTTCCATCTTCGCTGATATCAAAGGGCACCGTATAGTAAATCCGTTCTCCCTCTGCCAACGATAAAGAGACTGCTGCTTCCTGTGGCAGCTCAAACTTTAATATCATCCTAACCCTCCATTTCTACAGGAACAAATCCAGCTTGCGCTGTTCTTTCTGTGTCAGGGCAAAAACATCCCGGATTTCAAACCGGTTCTCATCCAAATCCGTAATCAGAAGACGGCTGTCACTCAGACGCACCACCGCATTGCTTCCCATATTAATGGTAAAACGGCACTCTCCCCGGTCTGTCATTACATGAAAATAAGCATATCCATACTCATCCTTAATATCTAGGATTTTCTCAATCACCGGTGTGAAATAATGGAGATTCAACTGTTCTGAAAGCATCTTTCTGGTTTCCTTTTCCATATCCTTCAGATCCTTCACCACTCCGATTTCACGGGAACGTTCCTCCACCGTGCGGATGGAGATAAATTTCTCCGGCTCGGTAAAAGGAAACAGGCGGATCACCTGAACACGGTTCCAAAACTGTCCATTATATTCTAAACTCAGAAAGCCACCCTCTGTCCTGCTAAACACAGCGTTTTCCTTTGTCAGATAACGAAGTGCTGTCATTTCCTGCACTTCCTTTTCCATTTGACTGATTGTTGCATTTTCACTCATATCGCTTCCCCCTTCAAGGCCAGTGATTTGGTCTGCAGTTCCATTAATTTGAAATAAATTCCCTGTTCCGCTGCCAACTCCTCATGTGTTCCCTCTTCCACGATTTTTCCGTTGTCAATCACCACCAGACGGTCTGCATCCCGGAGAGTGGACAGACGGTGGGCAATGGACAGGGTCGTTCTCCCTTTCACAAGCAAATTCAAAGACTGCTGTATCGCCTTCTCTGTCTCCGTATCGACGCTGGCGGTCGCCTCATCTAGAATTAAAATTTTCGGATTAGCAAGCACCGCCCTCGCGATGGAAATCCGCTGCTTCTCACCACCGGATAAATCTTTGCCGGCCGCACCGATTACGGTATCATATCCATCCGGCATGTTGGCAATAAACTCATGAGCACTGGCAAGCATCGCTGCCCGAATGACATCCTCCCTGGTTGCCTCCGGATTGGCATATGCAATATTTTCCGCCACTGTCCCCATGAAAATATAGGTATCCTGGGAGACCATCGCCACATTACGCCTCAAGTCATGAAAAGCAAGTTCCTTCACATTCACTCCATCTATGTAAATGGCACCTTCTCCCACGTCATACAGACGGGAAATCAAATTTACAAGTGTCGTTTTTCCCGCACCGGAGCGTCCTACGATTCCCAGCATTTCTCCCGGTCTGACATAAAGATTGATATCCTTCAAAACAGGATTGTTGACATCATAACCAAATGTCACATGTTCCAGCAAAATCTCACCTTTTGGCTCTTTCATTGCTACCGGATTTTCAATCTCCTGAATCTCCGGTATGGCATCCATAATTTCAAACATACGCTGTGCCGAATTGATACTATCCGACCACATATGGAAAACACGGGAAAAGAAATTCATCGGGCCATTCAACTGTCCGACATAACCAACAAAAGTAATCAGTACACCAAGTTCCACGCTTCCGGTATTCAATAACAGAATCACTCCAACAATCCATACCCAGATATTGGAGACCTCCTGCACAAGATTATACAAAATGGTAAACTTGTTATTATATTTTACGATGCGGATCTCCGCATCCTGCAGTCTCTCATTGGGCGACACAAAACGGGTATTTTCCTGCTCCTGCTGTCCAAAGGCCTTCACCACACGGGAACCGGTCAGGTTATCATTGACCCTGCTGTTCACGGAACGCTCTGCGCGGTGCCGTCTGCCAAACAAGCTCCACAATTTGGGCTTCAGCTTCACACTCATGATAACCAGCAATGGAAGAAGAATACAGGCCACCAGTGCCATCTGCCAATTCAGTTGGAACATCACCGTAAAGGAAGCGATAATGGTAAATCCGTGAACAAAAATGTACGGAAATCCATCCAGAAAGAAGTCCGTCACACGGTCCGCATCACTCAATACACGCGTCATTAGACTCCCCGTCTGCTTACTGGTAAAAAATCCTATGGACAATTTCCCCATGGTGGAAAATACATCCTGTTTCATGTCACGCACCGTGGCTGCAACAACCTGTGCCATCAGCGTTCCCTGTAAAATCTGTACTCCCTGCTGAACAAGTTTTGAAAGAATCATCACGCAGACAAGAAGCAAAAGTGCCAGGGCATACTGTCCTCCAACACCCCACTTGCCGGCAAACACTTCATTTTTTGCCAAAACCTGATCGTACAGAACACTACCACTTAAGTACGGCCACACCAGATTTAGGGCGGCGGCAGCAAAATAACAAAGAAACAGTACAATCACTTTCCAATGGTATCTCAAAAAATATTTCATCGTACGTCCAAAAATGGACCGCTTATTCATACATTTCGGACAAATCCGCCGCTTAGGATCCGGGTACATCGTACCACATTTCGGACAATACTCTACCTTTTCTTCCTGAATATCTGCAGATGCTTCTACCTCTTCTGCCTCCTCCGGATATTTCTTTATTTTATTGTAACTTTTGCGGAACAGATTCATCTGCTCCAGATAGAGGTTCGTCAGTGCTGCAATGCGAAATGGCTTTCCCTGATATTCAATGGTAACCAGATTGGTAGCAAGCTGTCTCTCCACTCTCATATGTGCTGTCTCGGTTAGCGGCAGCATCTGAATTTCATATTCCAGTGTATCCTCACCATACTGCATATCCTGGGTCCTTGTCCCCCGGAAATAACGGGTGCGACTACCAATGGGCTCACTTGTAACAATGCCAAGTTCCCCAGCTGTCAGAAACAAATATCCACTGATATACTTACAATCAAAGGATAAGTCCACCGGACAAACATCGAGAATATCACTTTTTTCAATCCCTTTTGGCTTTAACAGTGACATTACCCGGGACGGCAACTGATTTTTTTTCATCCTTCTCTTTCCCTCCGTTCTCCTTTTCACACATTGTAAAACGGTGTTTCTTTTCAAACAATAGATTATTCTAAACAAACCATGTAATAAACTTGATTTTTTAGTTTTCCCATTATATCAAATTCTGAACCTTTGTCAACAATTCCCAGACATTTTAGCCCAGAAGGCTATAATATATGAAAAAAATTCCGTTTACATTCCAATACATTTTCCCGACATAGCTTGCCAATCTCCGTCGACAAACCACTCCGATCCACTTCGAGAAAATCTGCCAGTTCCTGTCTGTTATAGGGAATCGTAAAACTGTTACTGCCATGTTCTTCTGCCTGCCAGTTCAAATAAGCAAGTAGTTTCTCTCTGGTAGTTCGTCTGGACATAATCTGTATTTTCTGATGAAAAAAAAGATTTTTTCTCGCCATAATCTGCAACAAGTTGAAAAGGACCTGGTTATGAAATGCACAGGCGTTGCCACAGGTAGCGGTAATTCTTCTGCAATCAATCCATAGAATTTCCGTTGCCTTTGCCGCCACCACATCCACCGGAAGTTCCTCAATTCCTGCACAAGAAAAGGCTTCTCCGAATATCCCGTTCACCCCGACATGACCGACCATCGATCGTTTTCCCTGATAATCCATCTGTTCAATATGAATTTCACCTTCCAGTACAACCCCAATCTTCCTTGCCGGTTCACCCATTCGTAGAACCGTCTCGCATTTTTTATAGAAACGAACTTTTGCTCCCAGACACTGAAACAACACCATCATATCTTCCTGTGGAATAGAATGAAACAACGGACATTTTTGAAGGGAAGGAAAATATTTTTGCATTTTTACCTCCTTTGTTGAAAGTTCAACATACAACATTTTCTAACCATACTATAATGATGACACAAATTCAACAAAATCAACAAAACGGAGGTAAAAAAATGAAACGAAGAATTATAAAAATAAACGAAGAAAAATGCAATGGCTGTGGCGCCTGTGCCAGCGCCTGTCACGAAGGAGCTATCCAGATGGTAAACGGTAAAGCTCATCTCATGCGGGAAGATTATTGTGATGGACTGGGAGATTGTCTGCCCGCCTGCCCCACCGGCGCCATCACTTTTGAAGAGCGGGAGGCCCCGGCTTATAATGCGGAAGCCGTTCGTCTCGCCAAGGAAAAACAAACTGCCCCAAAAGCAGAAAATACCGTTTGTACAAGTCAGCTCTCACAGTGGCCCATCCAAATCAAACTGGTTCCTGTCACTGCACCCTATTTCGATGGGGCTGATCTCCTTATTGCAGCTGATTGTACCGCTTATGCCTACGGCAATTTCCATTCCGAGTTTATCCAAAACCGGATTACTCTCATTGGGTGTCCCAAACTGGACAATATCGACTACACCGAAAAGCTCGCCAACATCCTTGCCGGTAACGATATCCGAAGCATAACAGTCGTACGCATGGTTGTACCATGCTGTGGAGGCATCGAACATGCTGTCAAACGAGCTCTACAAGCCAGCGGAAAAAGAATCCCATGGCAGGTAATTACAATTTCTACCGATGGTACTATTCTTTAAAAATACCATAAGTTTTTCCGAGGCAAGTGGTTGATTTCGCAGCCCCTTGCCTCCTGTCTTGTTGACTGATTGGAAAAGTACAATACCATTTGATTCCCTCAACCATATCAACAAATTTCCTTCTCTATCTGGCAAATATACGCAATCGTCTGCCCCGTATATTTACTGATTCGTTCTGGTGGTTGATTATCCCGAAGCATGTTGCAGATAACCTCGTATTCCTTTTGTTTCATCCCACGTTTTTCGCCACGCTCCAAACCACGCTCCATTCCACGCTTTTCGCCCTGCACAATACCCTGTTCAATTCCTAAATTCACCATACGGTCTACGAATGTACACATCGTCACTCCCCCTCCTTTTCTTCTTTTTTCTATCACATCTGATTTAATCATA
>JALENH010000036.1 GCA_022767895.1 Eubacterium sp. | reverse complement strand
CTGCAGCATCAGCGGCGTACCGCGCATGATGGAAATATAAATTTTCGCAATCCACTGCAGAACACGGAACCGTGACATCCGGACAGCCGCAATCAAAAGTCCCAGCGGGAGAGCAAAGAGCAGGGTCAACAGGAAAATGCTCAAGGTCGCTAACATACCGCTTCCCAACTGTTTCACGACAGACCACAGATTCCCCTTATTGGCTTTCGGTGCATCGGTCTCGGTTTTCTTTTCCGTCTCTTCTATCTTGTTGATTTTGGAAGCATCCACCGCAGGCACCTTCCCACCGTCCACGTATTTTGTATCTTCTGCTGAAAGACAGGCACTTTCCTTCAATCCCCATTTTCCCGCAATCTGTTCAAAAGTTCCGTCAGCCAGCATCACAAGCAGTGTCTCCTGTACCTGGTCACGGAGTTCTTTGTTTCCTTTTTTAAATCCAATTCCATATTCTTCGGAAGACAGGCGCTCGTCCAGCATACGGAACTGGTCTCCCTTCGCCGACATCTGGTAAGAAGCCACACCGATATCCATGGCGATGGCATCCACCATGCCACTTTCCAGATTCATAAAGGCCGAATTGTAATCTGCCACCTGCTGCAAATCTTTCAGAGATGCCGCCAGCTTTTTGTTCTCCTTCGTGGCATCCTCTCCGGTCAGTGCCGCCAGTGCCGAAGAATCACTCTGCACAATCAGCCGCTTTCCGGATAAATCCGACAACTTATGAATCTCCGTATCCTTCTTCACGATGACCACCTGGGAATTGTCCACATAAGGCGTGGACCACGTGTAATCCTTCTCACGGCCATTCATGGTAAATCCATTCCAGATGCAGGAGATGGCTCCGGAAGCCAGCTCGGAATCCTTGGAATCCCAGGCGATGGGACGTTTTACCAGTTTCCAGTTATTCCGGTTGCAGACCTCGGCGGCCAGATCTAAATCAAAGCCCACATATTCGCCACTGTCATCCATGTACCCGTAGGGTGGAAATTCGGCGTCAAAGCCTACGATAAATTCTTTCTGCTCAGCTGCCCTTCCCGGCACAGAAACCGAAACCAGTCCCGTTCCCAACAGACATAACACCAGCAGCCCCAGTATTCCGATTCGCAGGTTGCACCATTTCTTACACTTCGTTTTCACTCTGTTTCCTCCTTAGCTCTCAATTTGTTACCGCATTCACTGCCCCCATGAAAATTGGGAGCCCGGTACTTTCTTCTACAATCGCATACAAAAACGGGCGGTCCAGATACACTTCCTTCGGCGGCTCCGTCGGTGCCGCCGATCCGGCCATGGCAATGGATGTCACTGCTGCCGCTTTCGTTCCATATTTGTCTAACTCAATGTGGGTTTTATGTATAACGGAATCGATGAACAATTTGCCATCTTTCGTTTTTGCCATTTTGCTAAAATCCGCACTCTCCGTAAATGCTTTCTGAATTCCCATTGACTGCAGAGCCGATATCAGATTCAAGTCATAGTCATAGGAAAATTCCGGAATTTTGGTGAGCACCTCCTTCTGCTCCCCGGATTGAATCATTTTTACAAAGGATTCTCCTGTCATCCCGGCCAGATACTCTTCCAGAGAAATTCCCTTGTTCGGCAGAATGGCCGCAAAGGCATATTCGTACCCCTCATAACTTTTCATGACTCCAGTGGCTTTATCATCCTTCAAATAGGTATGCTCCGTGCTGTTCAACATATTCACCGTCTGTTCTCTCCCCGACGCCGTGGTAAAAGTATCTTTTTTTACCTGAGTGTTTTTGTACTGCTTGGCCCACCGTCCCTCAAAGGCAAGAGCATTCATCAGATACAGTCGTGCAGTGGAAGGAATCTTCTGAATGATGGACGGAATCATGCCATCCGTATTGGCCTTCACCCAGTCGTTCATTTTCTTCACGGTTGTATTGTCAAAGGGCTCCAGATAAGCCTTGGCGTGATAATACTTGTCGTTGGCAGCAAGAAAATCAGGCACTGTGCTCACTTGTCCGTCATTGCGAATCCAAATGCCGTTGGTAAGGTGGAACTTCACCGAGTCGGAGAGCACCAGGTAGTCGTTGTACGCCGACATATTTTTGTTGAACTCCTCCACCGGGAGGGAGCCGTATAACGCCTTCTGCATCTCCGTCAGTGTGTCGCCTGCCGCCCCATTCACCGACATGGCCATGGCAGTCAAAATGGATTCCGGCGAAATCAGTACATTTTTTCCACCTCTGATATCTCCCGCCGTACTGTTTTTCAGCAGCTTCACCGAGGTGTCCGCCACCTGGCTGGTAAAGGCTGATGTCACGTTCAGGTTCGGCTGCCGTGTGGGCTTCGGTGTGACCTTCGTCTTCTTCACGACCTTCACTTGACAGGTGAGCTTTTTGGTGGACAGCTTTCTCGCTCTCTTAGTCTTTTTGTACTTCACCGTCACCTTAATTTTGCATCTGCCTGCTTTTTTTCCCGTTACCTTCCCCTTCTTTGTCACAGTGGCAACAGATTTTTTCGTAGACTTGAATTTCTTCGACTTAATCCGCTTGCCCTTCACCTTAATGGTTTTCGTCTTCCCTTTTGCCACCGTAATTCTTTTATCCTTCAGCTTAGGCGCCGACGCCCCCTCCGATTCCATAGCAGGAACGCCGCCCAAAACCAGGGCAAAAGTTAAGGTAGCAGCTAACATAATCTGCCTTTCCTTTTTCATAGTATTCTCCATTCCGCACTATCGTGCTCCATGTTCTTGCGCCCGACAAATACCAATTCGTGCAAGCACGATGGTGCTTATCGGGCTTGTGCTACAAAAAACTGCTATGTGAAACAATTGTATCACATAGCAGCTATCGGTTGCAATCGTTTGCACTCAAAACTCCTTCTTAATTGACAAAAATCTTTCTTATCGATAGATATTATAATAGTATATTATTTATACTGGAGATGAGGAAAATAAATGAACGAACGGGAAAACTATGTAACACCACCTATGGAACAACCAGCACCACCGTCGGAAACTTCCCAGCAGAAGCTTTCACCTTTAAAAAGGCAGACAATAAACCGGATGAATTCACCATGAGCGTAGAAGAACCGACACAAGACTAAAGGTCTCTCCTTGGCTATTCGATGCTTTTTGAAAAAAATTATTGAGGCAAGCAGTTTGTTGTTCTGCTTGCCTCACTTTTATGGACTACCTATTCTCGCATCTTTACTTCTTGCTTTTTAACTGCGCAAGTTCAAGACGGAGTTCCTGGAGTTCCTGCTCATGGACCCTATCCTTCTGCCGAAGTTCCTGCTCATGATCCTTATCCTTCTGTCGGAGTTCCTTTTCATGACTCTTATCTTTTTGCCGGAGTTCTTCCTGCAACTCCTCCACCATAAGGCGCTCAGCATTCCGGTCTGTCTCACGCAGTGAATCTGAAAATGTACTCACGAACTCCTTCACATCCTTTCCAAACTCAAATACTTCCTCATAAATCGGGATAAATTCCGGTGCATATTCACACACCTCCAGAATGTCCTTCAAATCCGTGCTGGCTAGAAATAACAGCCACGCTTCTTTCCTGTCTGTTATCTTATTCCTAGTATGAAAAATATTTTTGGAGGTGTCAAGAGAAACATAAATATTCTCAAACAGACCATCTAACCGGATACCGCTGTCATACTTCACTTTTCCCCGATGGATGTAGAAATCCTGCTTCTGACGAAAGGGACGGGAGGATTGCTCCATGATCACAATGGACATGACCTTTGACAGATTTCTAAAATCAAAGTTGCGTCCCTTTTCCCGCTTGAGGTCATTATACTGCCGCATGACGAGGTCAGCCAGATAGCAGTCTGTGCGCTCTGCTGGGAAACGATAACCAATTTTCTGCATTTCCACGTTGAGATATCTTCCATCTGCCAGCTGCACAACTACGTCCATAATAACAAAGGCACCCTTCTCCTGCATCTGAATCCCTTCATGCTGTAAGACCCGAACAATTTTTACCGGTTCTCCCAGAATGGAAGAGATAAAATCCTCAATCCGCTCCTTGTTCCGCTCCGGTGAAAAGATATGCTTGAAGACGGTGTCATAAGTGGTTCGCAGCCCCTGCTCTCCCATGTAGAACAGAATCAGTTCCTCCCGGTATTTCTGCGGGAGCAAGCAAAACTTCTGCCATAATTCTGCATCCTTCTGGAGCAGTTTCAATGCCTCTTCTCTGCTGCGTTTTTCAATATTCAGTTTCTTCTCGTATCTCATACGATTCCCTCCTTCATAAGTGAAAGAGGATTGATCCAAAAAATTTCTAACCTTGTGCAGTATATATTATCACATGATTGGCGAGGTGTCAAGATACCATTACAGAAATTGCGGAAGAGGTAGGATACAGTACACCATACTATTTTACCAATACCTTTAAAAAGTATGAGAACATGTCTCCTTCCGCCTACCGCAAACTGGTAAAGAGTTAAGATTGCTTATGAAATTTTCTTCGTAGCACGTTTGGGGTACAACTTTTTGGTAAACCGGAACGTATACCCGCTGGAATATGCCCACAGCTGGGCGTCTGTCCGGAGACAGAATTTGCCTTTCCGGGTCCGCGGTGTCGTATCAAAATGATACCACCCGCCCTGCACGTAGCAGAGGTTCCAGAAATGACGTTGTCCTCCCGGTGTGGGATAACGCTTGATCATGACATTGGGAATCCCGGCTCTCGTCAGCAGCAGCCGACACATGGCATAATACGTGTAACAGTCTCCCGACTGATAACGAAGTCCTCGGAGTGCGGCGGTACGCCATTGCGCATGGGCAGCATTCTGCACATAGGAGGAATGACCTCTGACATATTTGTAAATGGCTCTCGCCTTTTTCGTATCCGAATCACTGCTCCGGGTGATGGAGCGCAATACCTGGTCCGCCGCGGCTTCCGCCGATCCCGGAATCAATACCTGCACTTTGGCCCAGGTGGCTGCCTTATTTCCGGCCTTGTCCGTGGCGTAAAAATAAAGTTTATAAATCCCCTGTTTTTTCCAGTTAATCTTGCCGGTATCCACCTGTATCTTTACTTTTCCGTCCCGGTCATCCCTTGCCGATACAAACTGCTTAAGGTCGTAGCGGTTCTTTCGGTCGGAATAGTAAATCCGGTAACAATCTCCATTTCCGGAAACACTCTTTTTCCCAATCAGACCGGAAAACTTCGGTGCTTTCGTGTCCTTCGTTCCCCAGTCAAAGGTATAGGCTTTCTTTCCCGGCTCATGGCAATACAGGGCGTCGCCGGTAAACAGTTCAATTTTTTCCGGAGTCTTTGAAGTGACAAGGTTCAATAACTCTTTGTCTCCCGTACACTGAGCTGCCACGTTCTTCCCTGCTGCCACATTTTTCGCCGTCACCGTCATGGTCTTCGTAATCTTCTGCGACGTGAAAGAAACTGCACTTCCCGATACGGGCTGATTTGGCATTACGATTTTTTCCAATTTGTATTTATATACGATTTTTTTAATCTTTCCCTTTTTGGAAGTGTTGGACACGTACACCTTCCCATTTTTCATGGTCAGGGAAAGCTCCGAAAAACTGACCGGAAGGGACGCCGGCTTTCCGGCACTTTTTTTGATGGACAGCGCCAGTTTTTTGGTCTTGTATCCTCTTCGTTTTACATAGATGGTTACTTTTCCTTCCTTTTTTCCTGTTATGATTCCCTGGGAATCCACACTGGCAGTCATGGAATCACTGCTTGAAAAACGGACGTTTGCCGCCTGTGCCTTCACCTGCATCCGGTTGCCGACTTTCAGTGATTTTGTAGGAACCGATGCCCTCACGGTTGTTTTTGCCTGTACATTCTCTTTCTGTCCAAAGAAACAGACTACGAGGGCAAGAGACAGGAAAAACCATCTTCCCATCTGTCGTTTCATTCTATTATGCTCCATCTTTTTCTCCTGTGTGTTTCTTTATTTCGCAATAATATAGCGGATATTGGTAACCACATCATCGGTTACTTCAATCTGTAGTTTGCTCTTTCCTTTTTTGTACGTATACACACCAAAACGGTCCTTCACTTCACCATATTTTTTCTTTACACTGCTGTAAGGGCTTCCGATGCGAATCCCCTCTTTAGTGGAAACTTTGGAGGTCAAAAAGGTAATGCCGTTGACGTATTCCGCACCCTTATCGGAATTGGAATAGGTGTACAGAATAAAATCTTTGTACTTATAGGTCCGGTCCTTACCTTTGTAAGCACAGCTCTTTTTCACCTTTTTACTCTTTGGCTTCCCTGCCTTCTTAATGAAATTTTTAGCCGGCCCACTCATAGTTACCGTAGCTTTTTTGTAAGTAAATTTGTAACTCTTCGGCTTTGCCTCGGCCGGAACCGCCAGAGTGCTGATGATAAACATCAGAATCATACTGATTGCGACTACTCTTCTCTTTGTTGTTTTCATATTACTTCAACTCCTATCCATGAAAAATTATAGAATCGAATTGGGGAATTTGCAAGAAAAATTTTTCGATTGGTACTAAATTGTAGTACTGGGAAGTATATATTAGCTTATCCTTGCCTTCACATCCAATCTGCCTTAATCAGTATACTACATCAGGTAATACTTTGTTCCTTTATTCTTCCCTTCTGAATATACTATGTTCATTTCACATAGCTTTGTCATGTATCTTCTAACTGTAGATATAGGCATTCCCGAAGCATTTACCATAATAGCAGTTGTTATATAATCATTACATTTAAATTGTTCAATCATTATATCAATAAATTTTTTCTCTTTATCAGACAATTTATCGCTCATTTTTTCGCTCATTTTTTCGCTCATTTTTCGCTCATTTACATCCTTAGCAAAAGATTCATGTATAAACAACCTCGTTATAAAATAAGTTCTATCCTTATCCGTCTCAAATTCCGGCTTTGGAGATCCATTTGCTTCTAACGCATCCAATATTTTCTTGAATCCTGTGTTTCTTCCTTCTGTTAAATGCAATTCTTTTAAGAAGTCACCAATCCGGCGATTTCTATAGCGGCGGTTTGATACACGGTAGCTTTTTAACCCCTCAATCGTTACAGAGCGATCAGGTCCCGGAAAGCTAACAATTTCGATTCTGTCATTTTCAACACGTACTTCGATTGGCTCCCGCTCATCATAGGCACGATGATATACAGCGTTTGATAATGCTTCTTCCACCGCTGCATACGGGAAATTAAAGAAACGGTCTGCTTCCGCTCTATCTGGATGTTTTACAACTTTTTCTGTAATAATCACATTTTTGATATACTGCAATGCATCCCGAAGTTGTTGATGAATTGGTCCTTTAAAAGTTTTCTCGATAATATCGTTACCACCAAGTCCACTCGGAAACTGTACTACATCAATCTGGGTATACGGAAAGAACTTGTCCGGCTCCATACTAAAGAACATCAAACCCACATTCTTAGGCTTAATGTATTCTGGCAGGGCACTAACAATATTCATATCCTGGCAAACTTCAACAAAATCCCCCGTTTTTGATTTCTCATACAAGGAACTTTTTACCTCTTTCAGGTAATTCTGAATAAGCGTAATATTTAAATCCGACATCTCAGCCTTATGATTTACTCGATCATCAAACGGAACCCTATTTGCAAGGTTAAACAAGTCCTTTTCCTCATAATCAGTTGGCTCCACCGAATTAGAAGACTTTCGTATATAGTGAATACGTTCCTTATTATCCTTATTCATTGTTTTTGGAGATGAATATGGGCGTGTTTCACCACCCGGACACCAAATTACTATAAACTGCTTGTCCTGATATGTCTCCTTACCAATAATCGGCATATATGCAGGTCTGATAAGCTTACATTTTTCAAATATTTCCTTCTGATATTTATCAAGCTTTTCTGCCGGCACACCCTTTAGCGGATACACTGGGCGACCATTCTCTTCCTCCACGCCTATGACAATATAGCCACCGCCCCAGTTATCGAGGTCATTGGCAAACGCACACACAGTTTTCAAGGAAGCTGCCGGATCCCATGTTTCTTTAAATTCAATTCTTGCCCATTCGACAACTTCGCCGGATAGTAATGTTTTTATGTTTGTTGGAATTGCCATAATAAACCTTCCTTTTTAACAATATTTTTATTGACTCAGTCACTATTTTTTACTCTCAAAAACTTATTTGTTCTGCAAAACATTAGTTTCATTGACAACATCTACCAATCACACATAGTTCTCTCAATTAATACATACCTCATGAAATCTTTCTTGTAAAACATCTTCCCAGATAATATTATTATTCTCAAAATTTTCTAACATATATACAAAATCAGAATCAACCAACGGAATAATAACACCTCTATTATCTTTTACAGTATCATTACAACGCGCTAAAAATGTACTCATATCTTCAATCTCTCTGCAGGCCGCTATTCCAAACTTTCCCCTATTAGGAGAAAATCTTCCCGATAATTGGTCTAACTCAGGATTTTTTATATCTCTACTATAATTTTTGCACTCGACAATAATAAATCTTGATGGTACATCGTATGATGTAGATAACCTATGAAAAAATCCAAAATCCGCACAATTATCAAACACTATATCCATTCGTTTTCGTCCGTCATGAATTTCTTCCTCTATCTTAGGTGACGCCAAATAAGGATAGAATAGTAACTCCATAATTCCAACAATTGTTCTATGATATTCTGTTGCAGCCGAACTACCTTTAGGAATGTTCAATAATTTATTCTTCAAATATTCTGTTACTGTTCTTACCTCTACAACATCTAATTCTTCGTTAGTAATAAAATTAATTCTTTTAATACAATCTTTTTTGAACTGAGCAAAG
>JALENH010000024.1 GCA_022767895.1 Eubacterium sp. | reverse complement strand
CATGATCACCATCACGGACACCATCATGCTGATGATGTATTTACCAGTATGGGAATGGAAAGTGCTCACAAATACAGTGAGAAGGAATTGACAGAGATTTTGCAGAAATTGTCGGCGGAAAATAGCGGATTTGGTAATATTCTTCGTGCGAAAGGAATTGTGCCGGCGGATGAGGGACAGTGGTTTCATTTTGATTTGGTGCCGGGGGAATATGAAATCCGCCGTGGCAGTGCCGATTATACCGGTCGTATGTGCGTAATCGGGGCAGAGTTGAAAGAAGATGAAATAAAGCAGTTATTCCATATATAGGAAAGAACTCTGAAATGGAGGTTAGGTTATATGTTTGGTAATCGGGATATCCCTGTCTATCTGTTTACAGGATTTCTTGAGAGTGGTAAATCTACTTGTTTTCAAGAAATTCTGGAGGAAGGAAATTTTGAGGATGGGTTGAAAACGCTGTTTCTGATGACAGAGGAGGGAGAAAAGGAAATTGATGAAAATCTGCTTTGTTATAATAAAGTAGATACGGTTATAGTTGATGAGGAAGAAGATCTGACGGAAGATAAGTGTAAAGAACTGGTAAAACAATATAAGCCGGCCCGTATTGTAATCGAAGTGAATGGCATGTGGGATTTAGCAAAGTTAATCAATGAGACCATTCCGGAAAACTGGGTTGTTGTTCAGACCTTTACAACGGTAAACGCGGAAACATTTTCAATGTATATCAATAACATGAAGTCACTTCTTATGTCCCATTTTCAGCAATCGGATCTGGTGATTTTTAACCGTTGTTCAAAGGACATGGATAAAGCATCCATGCGACGCAATGTGAAGGCTATCAACCGGAGAGCCCAGGTGCTTTTTGAGGCAGAAGATGGTTCTGTGGAAAGCAATATAGAAGAGGAACTGCCATTTGATGTGACTGCCAGTGAGATTGTGCTGGAAGATGATGATTTCGGACTTTGGTA
Source organism: Eubacterium sp. (assembly GCA_022767895.1). Lineage (GTDB taxonomy): Bacteria > Bacillota > Clostridia > Lachnospirales > Lachnospiraceae > Eubacterium_F. The sequence continues at coordinate 6,614 of JALENH010000024.1, read as the reverse complement.
TCTGGACGTCAGTGAACATCCGGAAAAATATGAGGGCAAGACGATTGTATTTAAAGGACAGGTTTACCGCAACCGAACTTTTCCGTCGGATGCTTTTGTGCCTGCCAGGGCAGCGATGACCTGCTGTGCAGACGATATTGCGAAGATTGGATTTATCTGCCACTATAAAGAAGCCTCCCAATTTGCCACCAATGACTGGGTCATGGTGACAGTAAAAGTAAAACCGGAATTTTCCCGTAAACAGCAGGCACTTGTGCCCATGCTCTGGGCCGATAAAGTAGAAAAAACAACTCCTCCAAAAGAAGAAGTTGTATACTTTAGCTAGCTACAAGCCGCGCAATAAAAACAGCTCCATGGACGCGAGAGCTTGCTCTCAGGCGTCTCATGGAGTTGTTTTTATTATGGGGCGCCAGCCCCTATGAGCGAAGCCCGAAGGGCGGAGCGAATAGCGAGGCGCAGGAGGGCGCCAGCCCCTATGAGCGAAGCGAATAGCGCAGAGGAACGCTATGAAGATTTAGTTCGCTCGGCAGCAGACAGTGAATATCAAAAGGAATTAATGAGGAAATATCAAATTACTTGATGAGATAAAAATGGGTATAAAATCTACTTCTTGACATAAACGTTAATAAATGTGATAATGTGTTAATAAACGTTAACATTAAAGTCTTGGAGTGGATATGAAATGGTGAAAATTAGAGTTAGAGGACCTGCCTGTTTGAGAGGGGATGTCACGGTAGGAGGCTCAAAAAATTCTTTGTCAGCCGTTCTGCCGGCACTTTGTTTGCAAGATACAGGTTCTATCGGAATGATTGAAAATGTACCGGATATAGAAGATGTCAGAAGTTTTCAATCCATTTTCCGCGAGCTGGGTATGGAATTGACTTATGACTGCAAGGAAAAAAGAATCACAGTAACGGGAGCAATCAAAAATACAGAGATTTCAAAGGAAAGTGCAGGAAAAATCCGTGCGTCGAATCTCTTTTTAGGAGCTCTGACGGCTTCGCAGGGAGCTGCACGGATTCCTTTCCCTGGTGGAGACAGACTGGGTGGAAGACCCCAGGATATACATTTATACGTTCTGGAAAAATTTGGAATACGAGTCGAAGTTGATTGTGAAGCGGTGGTATGTCAAGCGAAGCAATTTCCTTTGCAGGGGCAGAAAATATTTCTCCGGTATCCCAGTGTGGGAGCCACAGAAAATGCTATTTTGTTGGCAAGTAAGGCAAAGGGAGAAACTTACATTTATAATGCTGCCTGTGAACCGGAGATAATTGATATGGTCATTGTGTTGAACGGAATGGGGGCTCGGATTAGTGGAGCGGGAACTCCTGTGATACATGTGCGGGGAGTGGATCGATTACAGGGAATACGGCATGAGTTGATTCCAGACCGGTTGGAGTCTGCTACCTATATGCTGGCTTTTGCGATGACTGGTGGACAAGGGAAAGTTCTGGGAGTGATTCCGGAACATAACTTTGCGGTTATTTCCATTTTGCGAGATTGTGGTGTTCGTATTGAGAACATGGATGATGTGATTGAGATTGATGCCTCGGGAAGAGTTTTTGACAAGCTCAATATCCATGCTCTGCCGTACCCGGGTGTGGCAACAGATATCCAGCCTCTTTTCAGTGCGTTATCCGTTTTGTGCCACGGGCGCTCGGTCATTCGTGATAGTGTATTTCCCAACCGGTTCTGGCAAGCCGAGCAATTTGTAAAAATGGGTATCAAGTTGGAGCAGAAGAATGATCAACTGGAGATTGAGGGCCCTCAGCGTATTTTTCCTGCTGAAGTGGACGGTGGGGATATAAGGACAAGCATGTGTCTTGTTCTTGCCGGACTGGCGGCGGAGGGAGACACGATTGTAGATGGTTATGAACACATCCGCAGAGGATATGAAAATTTTGCCGGTAAATTGAAAAGTTTAGGTGCAGATCTGGCGATTTTGCCGGACTAAAAGATGGAGGGAGTTTATGTTTATCGAAGAGAGACATGAAGCGATTCTTCGCATTATACAAAGCGAAGGAAGTATCACAAATGTAAGAATTCAGCAGGAATTTGGCGTAAGCTATGATTCTGCCAAACGGGATCTCCGGCTTCTGGAAGAACAGGGAAGATTGAAACGGACTCACGGTGGGGCGATTTCGAACCGACAGGTAGCTTTTAGTAAACCGGAGAAACATATGAATCGTGATATGCCCAAGGTGAAAGAGAATTATTTACAGATTGCAAAATATGCGGTGTCTTTAATTGAAGATAATGATACCGTTTATATCAGTGCTGCTTCGGTGGGGTATTTTATGGCACAGAATCTGCCGGAACAAAAACGAATTCGTGCGATTGTCAACTCCATTGAAATTGCAGAATTGCTGCGTCCACTGAATCAGGTGCAGGTAATTATGTTGGGAGGAGAGATGGACGATAAGGGGATGTGCCGGGATTCTTTAACTGTGGAGATGCTAAAAAGGCTCCGGTTTGATAAGGCATTTATTACAGCAGCGGCTGTTTCACCGGAATTTGGTTTGTCCATACAAAAATCGATTAATCTGACCTATTTAACCACGGTCATTCAGCAGGCAAAGCAGGTGATTGGTCTGTTTCCGGTTGAGAAGATTGGGTTTGAATCGGTCGTCAGTATTTGCCCGGCGGATCAACTGGATGTACTTGTCACGGATTGGCAAACTTCTGATGAGAGAAAACGAGAATTTGAGGAAATGGGAATTGAAGTAAAAACTGTGAAGCAGAAATGAAACAACATTTGTAGAAAAATGGAAAATCATGTATAATGAACCATATCCCAATCAAGGAGGAACGAGCATGAAAATTATCAGTAAGCAGAAAAATAGCAGGATGTGTATCATCTGCGGCCTCGACAATGAATATGGTGTCAATGCTCCTTTTTACAATATGGAGGATGGCAGTGTCATGAGCGTGTTTCAGTACAAAAAGGAGCATCAGAGTTATCCGGGACGGGTGCATGGCGGTCTGATTACGGCTATGTTAGACGAGATGGGACTTCGCTCTCTGTGGGCGAAAGAACTTTCGGAAGATACCTTTGGAGTGACCTTGTCTCTTGATACGAAATACCGGAAGCCGGTGCCTTATGAAACCGATTTGATTGGTCGCGGAATTGTGGTAAAAGAAACCTCCAAGTTCCTTGTTACCGATGCCAGTATTATGGATATGGACGGCAAAATTCTGGCGAGCGGTATGATAAAATACATAAAAATGGATACCGGAAAAATTACCGAGGGAGTAGAGATTCATGAAGAAATGCCATATCTGATTGAAGACGGAAGGACGGAAATTCTTCTCTGACAGTCGTTTTTGACAATCCCAATACTCTATGCTATAGTTATAGGCGACAAAATTAAAATAGGAGGCGACGTATATGGCTAAAATTCAGATGAAGACTCCACTCGTTGAGATGGATGGAGATGAAATGACAAGGATTTTGTGGCAGATGATAAAGGATGAACTTTTGCTGCCATACATTGATTTAAAGACAGAATATTATGATCTTGGTCTGAAACACCGCAACGAAACCAACGACCAGGTGACTGTAGATTCTGCTGAGGCAACGAAAAAGTATGGTGTTGCCGTTAAGTGTGCAACGATTACACCGAATGCGGCTCGTATGACAGAATATGATTTGAAAGAAATGTGGAAATCTCCCAACGGAACAATCCGTGCAATTCTGGATGGAACTGTATTCCGTGCGCCGATTTTGATTAAAGGGATTATCCCATATGTAAAGAATTGGACAAAGCCGATTACAATTGCCCGTCATGCTTATGGTGATGTGTATAAAAACACAGAGATTAAAGTGCCGGGAAAAGGAAAAGCAGAGCTAGTGTTTACTGCTGAGGATGGAACAGAAACAAGAGAACTGATTCATGATTTTGAGGGACCTGGTATTATTCAGGGTATTCATAACACGAAGGCTTCGATTTCCAGTTTTGCCAGAGCCTGTTTTGAATATGCCATTGATACCAAACAGGATTTGTGGTTTGCTACCAAGGATACGATTTCCAAGAAATATGATCACACCTTTAAAGATGTGTTCCAGGAAATTTTTGACGCAGAATATAAGGATAAATTCGACAAACTTGGTATTGAGTATTTCTACACCCTGATTGATGATGCTGTAGCGAGAGTAATTCGTTCGGAAGGCGGCTTCATCTGGGCATGCAAGAATTATGATGGTGACGTGATGTCTGATATGGTGGCAACGGCTTATGGTGATTTATCCATGATGACTTCTGTGCTTGTATCACCAAGTGGTGTATATGAATACGAGGCTGCCCATGGTACAGTGCAGCGCCACTATTATAAACATTTGAAGGGCGAGGAAACTTCTACCAACTCCATTGCTACGATTTTTGCATGGACGGGTGCACTCCGTAAGAGAGGCGAGATGGATGAACTTCCTGAACTCATCGCTTTTGCGGACAAACTGGAAAAAGCATGTATCAAGACGGTGGAGGATGGCAAGATGACCAAGAGCCTTTCCCTGATTTCCACCTGTGAGAATCCGGTCATCTTAAACAGCCTTGATTTCATCAAAGCAATTCGTGAAACATTTGATGCTTTATAAAGCTATCGCTATAAACGAAGTAAAAAAGGGATTCCGATCAATTACTGATTGGGATTTCTTTTTTGTTGCGGAAATTACCCTTTTTCGATAAAATAGGATTTGGAAGGGGGAATTGGTGAAATGAATGTGAAAATTCGTGAAGCGAAGCGGGAAGATTATTCTGGCATTGCAACAATCAGCAAAGAGGATTAGGGGTAGGGGCAAAGCTGTTGCGGGAGGCAGAGAAGTGGGCTGTTCAGTGTGGGAGCGCAGTGATGAGACTGAACTCTGGTATGAGCCGCCCTGATGCACACGATTTTTATCGCAGGCAGGGATATGGAAATGAAAAAGAGCAAATGCGATTTATGAAACAAATAAGGTGAAGGGAGCAGGTGAATGACAAAAGTCCAATTTTATGAAAATGTGGAAGACAGTCTGTTGAAATTTGCGGTGATTATCACCAGGTGTGATGGTAAATGGGTGTTTTGGAAACATAAGAACAGAGATACGCTGGAGGTGCCGGGAGGACACAGGGAAGAAGGAGAGTCCATAGAGGAAACGGCAAAAAGGGAATTATATGAAGAAGCCGGGGCCATATCTTTCGCGTTAAATCAGATTTGTGTTTATTCGGTAACGGCACCGGATAATCTTAATGGAGAAGAAAGTTTTGGCATGCTGTATCTGGCAGATGTGGATGAATTTGAACCGGACTTACATAGTGAAATTGAAAAAATAGTAGTTATGGATACATTTCCTGAGAAATGGACGTATCCGCAAATTCAGCCAAAACTTCTGGAAGAAGCGAAGAGGAGGGGATTTGTTTGAAAAATTTGTTGCTTACTTCGGCTGGCTTGACAGAATCGATGAAAAAACTATTCTTTGACAAATTGGAGAAAACACCAAAAGACATAAAAGTCCTTTTTGTTCCTGCAGCAGTATCCTATCGGGACGATGCCAGAGAGGGTATAGCTGTCACCATATACGAACTCCAAAATATGGGGATTCAGCTGGGAAATATTACGGCATATAATCTGGATTATGTTTTGTCAAAGGGGTACCAAAGAACCTATTCTCAATATGTGAAAGAGGTTCCCCCGCAATATCGTTTGATGACGGTAGAGGAAGTGATGGCGTATGATGTGATATTTGTTTGCGGTGGATATTCAGAATTCTTGTTAAAACAGATAAAACGGACCGGATTTGATGAGGTTATGAAAGAGGCCATTAATCGAGGGATGTTTTACATCGGAGTAAGTGCCGGAAGTATGGTTGCTGCCGGGAATTTCGCTACGGGTCTCCGGGTAATCGAGAATGATGTGTTTGCCCATAGTGAGTCAGATGCACCAAGGGGAGAAATATTGCATGATGAAGAGATTAGCTTGAGTAACAGGCAGGCAATTCTTATTTCGGGAGAGAGAAAGATGGTGATTGAGTAAATGCAAGGTTATAATGCTATTGTTGTATTTGATGAGATGGCAGATAAAATGCTGATGTGCAAAAGAAGAAAAAATCCTTTTCAGGGACGATTCAATTTTGTCGGTGGAAAGATTGAGAATGGTGAGGACGGGCTGACAGCGGCATACCGGGAACTGGAAGAGGAAACCACAATTACCAGAGAGGACATTGTACTTACGCATCTTATGGATTTTACTTATTATTTCGACGAATGCTTTCTTGAAGTTTATGTTGGAAAGCTAAAACAATCCAAGACTGTTTCAGGTGATGAAAACGACTTGTATTGGGTTACCTTGGGACAAGATTTTTTTGATGATGAAAAATATGCAGGCGAGGGTAATATTGGACATATTATGAAGCATATTAACCGCTATAAAAAGGAACTGAGGATATAAATCTCGATAGTTGCCAGTTTTTTCATAATATGTTATATTATTCATGAGAGTTTTTATACGAGGAGGATACAAATGGGGAAAAGTGAAAAAAGCAAAAAGGGATATGGTTTTTGGAAAAGTATTAAAGGTAAAATTATTTTTTACATTGTTGTGTGTACGGTCGTTATCATTGCGGCAACAGCTGTGATTAA
>JALENH010000117.1 GCA_022767895.1 Eubacterium sp. | reverse complement strand
AAAGACTTTATTCTATTCATCTCGCAGGATAAATATCTAATCTTTTTACACCCACTCATATCCAAATTTGTCAATTTATTACCTCGACATTCAATTCTACTCAATTGAGGAAAAGATGACAAGGATAAATCTCCATTCAACTTGTAGTTAATTGGATTAGCAGGATTATCAGTCATATCATATCCCCACTTGATTTCAGTCAAATGCCCATCCTTAGACCACGTATATTGGTCCGTATTGTTAATATCCTCACTGACAGTTGCCCCCTTCTCCCGCTGTGCAGCAATAATTTTCTCCAGAGCATCCACCTCATCAGAATTCTTTCCATCTCCCCTACTACAGCCGGTTAAAAGTAACAACATAAGAAATACTATTGATAAAATTAACTTTTGATTTTTCATATGAATCCTCTCCTATCTCAATTTTTTGTACCTAAAGCAAAAGATAACACATTGAAGAAAAAGCTGGTTTCCGTTTTTTTCACCCCTCCTTAATCTTCCCGCATCTCTGCAATTAGTTTTCTTATGTAACGTTCACTATAATCAAACATCTGTGCCAGTTCAGATACAGATTTTTTACCATCATATTTTCGGAGCATCTCCATAACATATTCCTTCGAATAGATGCGTTTTGGAAAATCCACTTTCAATCCACGATAGCGGTCATATACTTTTTTCATGTTATGTTCACCAATCAATTCTGCAAAGTCCTTGTATACACCGGCATACATGGTTTCATTTATTGTGCTGTTTGTACTACTCATCGTTCCAGCCCCCTTCGAAACTAATTTTAGCAAAATATGGGTAATATTTCATTTGACAAAAACAGTGGTCTTTTTCTGCTGAAATTTCCTCTTTCTCTTACTCATTTTTTACTACCATATCACATCCAAAAGAAATTGCCTTTCCGTTTTTTAAATCAAGTAAGCCACAAAAAAAAGTGCAGTTTCAAACCGCACTTTTGTAAATAACACTCGATTCTGTTTTTCTCCCTTTCTATCTTCCCATTTCCTCCAGCATTTCTCCATACAGATAACATTCATTTTCCTGAAATCCGGCAAGCAGCAGGGCATCCAATTCATATTCTTCGGAAAACCTTGCCATGTTACAGGCCGTCAGGGTCTGGTCAGCCAGTTCAATAAATTGTTTCCGGGCCTCACGAAAATCATATTGATCTGATTCGTACTGAATGGATTCCATGTAAGATTGCAAGGCCACACATTGCACAAAAGGAAGCAGGTCGGAACGATCAATCTGCACCAGACGACGCTTATGCTCCTTGCGATACATGCTGATACACGAAAGAGCTTCTTCTACCGTAGCTCTTCCCCCACAGAGATTTCCCGTGTACTCCTGAATCCGCATGATAATCCACTCCGGGCATGGATCCTTCGGCGTATCATGCATTGTCTCCAAATAACGTTCAGCCTGTATCATGCGGATTTCCCGCTCTTTATGAACCGCCACATTGAGAAGATCCGAGAGATATTTTTCTGTCATGACATGCAAAGAAGGATAATACTTGCCAGGCACACTCTTTTTGCTAAATATTTCAGAAATCAGGCGAACATTGCTATCATCTTCAAAATAGACAAAAGAAACCATGTTAAGAATTTCTTTACGCTGTTCCTCTGGCAATTTCCGATTATTGTAAATATATTGCCGTATTTTATCTCCCTCCGGCTCAGATTTCAGGCGGAGGCGGTGCTTTGCCTTCCAAGATGCGTAATCCGTATCCGAAAGAGCTGTTTCCAGACTTTCTTTCTGTTCCAGCCTGGCATGTTTGAGAATCGTTTTCTTGTACTTTATCAGATAATTTAATGTCGTCTGACTATACCCCTTAAACGCACCTGCATTGGCCATCATCCATCCCATAAACTGCTCTTCTGAAAGATTCTTTTTCAACTGAAACTGGCGAAGCAAATCCCCCGTCTGGGAAATGTGCTGAATCTCAATATCTGCTGTCATATGGCGTTCAAAATTCAAGATGAGTTCCAGACACTTCTCATAGGTGTAGCTATTCTCCAAACCATACCAGAAAATCGTCTCCTGATAATCATTAATCTGGATGGCAGGAGCACGCAATCCACATTGAAGAAATTGATTCAGTTCCTCCGGGGAAAGCGGAAGGAAAAAAGCAAATTCAAATATCTGACTTCTTCCCGGCTCCGCATAGCCACCCAGACCAAACCACTTCTGCATGGTGGGGAAAGAAGCAAACATTATTTTACCGGTCTTTTCCCGAAAAAGATGAAAGGCCTCTTTACGCTGCTCTGTAGAAGGGTTTCTCTCCTCAATCTGAAGCATGAAATTTACAAAAAAAGTATCGAAACGAACAAACTTATTTTCTTTTTTCATCATTCTCTTCTGTTCTCCTATGAAATAATTCCATCATATTGATTCTGTTTTCCGGAATCAGATTGTGTTTTGGGTAATTCCTTCTTTTGTCGGCGAACGGTCAAGGTAATTCGTGTGCCGGGACTGCATTTTGCTCCCCTTTTTCTGCTTTGTGCCAAAACAATACCATCCGTTCCATTCTCTTCCCGCCACAAAATACGATATTTTAGTTTTTTATCCTTTAGGAGCTTTTTGGCTTTCACATAATTCATCCCAACTAATTGCGGAACAACAATTCTTTTCTTTCCCTTACTCACAGTTAGCGTCAGAATCTGCCTCTCGCCCACTTCATAATAGGTACTTTCCGGTATACTTTGGGAAATCACGTTACCCTTTTTCACCTTATTGCTATACGCTTGCTTCCACACAATTTGTAATGAATTGTCATCGATTCCCTTAAGCTGGTTCAAAATCTCCGTTTTCGTTTTCCCCACACAGGAAATCATCTGATAACGCAAAGGTGGCGTTTCTGTTGGTTCTGCTACAGTGGTTTCGCGCTCTGTTTTTGTGACATTTTCCAGATTTTCCCCCTTAGCTGGGTTCCACATGAACACAGCAACTCCTGAAAGAATTCCCAGCAAAAGAATTCCTGCTGCTACGAGAGATTTTCTGTTTCGATTCCGGGAGGTTGCATACAAATCCCTTTCCAACTGGATGACATCTGTATATCTCTCTTTATAATTTACCGAAATTCCCTTCATGACAGCTTTCTTAAAAGCAGGGGAAGCTTTCACTTCCTTCATTCCGGTTAAAGAAGGCGTCTCATCTTCCAGTATGCGGTCAATGGCCTCATCCGGCACATTACCTGTCAGCATATAATAAATTGTGGCACAGACAGCATAGACATCCGTCCATGGTCCCTGATTTCCATGGGAGCGATACAGTTCCGGAGAGGAATATCCTCTCTTAATCATGACTGTCATGCTTTTATCTTCCGGAAGGTCTACCTTTCTGGCAGAGCCAAAGTCCACCAGCACAACCTTGTGATTCTCTGTAATCATAATGTTATCCGGACTGATATCACGATGAATAATACCAATGTCGTGTACCTGTTCCAGTGCATCCAACACAGGCTTTAGCATTTCTTTGATTTCATTCTCCGTCATGGGGCCATGTGTTTTCACATATTCCTTGACACTGGTACCCTCTATATATTCCATCACAATGTAGGCGGTATTATTGGCATAGAAAAAATCGCGAATGGATACAATTCCCTCCACCTGATTCAATTTTGAAAGCCGTTTTGCTTCTTCCAGGTACTTGGCAAGAATCTCCTCGTAGTCCTCTTCTTGAAATACAAATACATTGAGGTTACCTTCTTCCGTTCTCCGGCTGACCCGGCTCACCGGGAAAAACTCCTTGATTGCCACACGACTCTCCAAAAGCTTATCCCAGCCCGTGTATGTGATTCCAAAATTCCCCTCACCACTTACTTCTCCAATCACATAACGGTCTTCCAGTATTGTATCTTTAGGAAGAAAGTGACTTTCTCTATTCTTTTCCAGAATCTCCATAAATAATCACCACATTCAGTATACATTTTCTGCTCGAAAATCTCTTTCCGTTTTTTAAATCTTTCTTTTTGCAAAAGAACTATAATGCTTCGTTTTTCCCCTTTTCACATAGGTTCGAAGCCACAACGTAATCCTTTTTGATGTTGTTTTATATTGCAGCTTGTAATTCTTCTTCCTCTTCTCAGATGCCAAACGAATTTTCTTTTTTCTCTGTCCATTCTTTTGAAAATAGAATTCCACATATTTTCCCTGCGCTTTTTTTATTATAATCTGAATGTAAGGAATGTCACCATCATTTTTCTTTTTCACCTTAAAATCAGGGGTACACAAAAGTGCACGTCCGGTACGAACACTTTGAGAAAAAACTCCAACAACTATATCACTACCACTTTGAGCAATTCCACGCACTTTATAATAATAAGCGCTTCCCTTTTTGGCTTTTGAATCTGTGTACTCATTCCTTCCGGCAGCCAATGTGGCAATTTTTTTGTACGCTCCATTCTTCTTTACCGAACGGAATACCTCATACTTTGTAACACTGGGATTCTTTTTCCATTTCAGCTGTGCGTAATCACTTTTTATTTTCTGAAAACCTGATATCCTCAACCACTCTGCGGGAATTGTTGGCGCAGTCATCAGGGTCGGCCCCGGCAATATCGTCGGCGTTGCTGTTGGCGTTGCTGTCGGCGTCGGACTCGGCGTTATCGTCGGCGTTGCTGTTGGCGTTGCCGTCGGTGTCGGACTTGGCGTCATCGTCGGGGTCACTGTCGGCGTTGCTGTCGGTGTCGGGCTCGGACTCGGCGTTGCCTCCGGAGCCTCCAGATCAACGAAGGGGATACTATTTTCCTCTGCATAGACTTGTGCCTCACTATTTGCATAGCCATATATACATAAGTTATCACTTCCGGATATTGCTGATTCATCAATCTGTGTTACTTCTCTTGGAATTACAATTTTTTTCAATTTAGTATCTTCGCCAAAGGTATTAATTCTCAACCAGGAAACCCCTGTTGGTATTGTCACTTCTTCTAACGATTTACAACGGGAAAATGCTCCTTCTCCTATATATGTAACGGTATCAGGAATACTTAATTTCCCTTTTATTCCTGTACATTCCAAAAAAGCATTTTTATCGATTCTTTCTAATTTTGATGATAATTGGAGCTTTGTAAAACCACCACCGTGAGCAAACGCAGCCTCTTGAATCGTCGTTACACCATCCGGGATTATGAGCTCTCCTGTAAATTCATTAGAAGTAAAAGCAGAACTACCAATTCTTTGCAAACCGGCCGGTAATTCCAGTTTACCCGTGAAATTACAATTTCCAAAAGCAAAATGATCAATGACTTGCAATTGAGAAGATAACGTTAATTTTCCATCAAACGCACTGCAATTAAAAGCACCCTCGCCAATGGTTTTTACCGTGTCCGGGATTACCAAATCCCCTCGGAATCCATCACAGCCATAAAAAGCATTTGCACCAATTTTCTCTAATGTTTCAGGTAAGACCAATCCTGTATACTGATCACAATCACGAAAAGAATAGTCTCCAATTGCTGTTACCGTATACTCTCCAATTCGGTCAGGAATGTTGAGAATTGTCTCAGAACCCGTATATCCTTTTATTGTAACTTCTCCATCCGATGTCACTTCATAGGTCCAGTCACTATCTGTATTACTCTTTCCCTCCAGGTCAACGAAGGGGATACTATTTTCCTCTGCATAGACTTGTGCTACACTATCCGCATAACCGTATATAGAAACGAGAGAGCAGTTTGTAAAAACACTTGATTCTATTTTGGTTATTTCCCTTGGTATAACTGCCTTTTTCAAACTATAGCAATTTTCAAAGGTTCGTATTCTCACAATACCAACAGCGGCCGGAATCACAACGCTTTCAATCGATTCACACTCCGTAAATGCAAAACTATCCATAAAATCTACTGTTTCCGGTATGACTAGCTCTCCTGTAAAATTACGGCAATTACTAAAAGCTGAATCTCCAATATATGTGGTCTCCTCCGGCAAAACCAACTGTCCCTCAAAATCACAGCCATGAAATACAAAATTATTCAACACCGTAATACCCGATGGAATTTTTAATGTGCCTGTAAAATTACAATTACTGAAAGCATACTCTCCTATACTTTCAAGTTCATCCGGCAAAGTCAAAGCGCCATTCAGTCTGGTGCAGTTTTCAAAAGCATTATTGCCAATTTTTTTCACACTATCGGGAATCACTAAATTACCGGTAATATTTATGTCCCCGTCAACAGCATAAGCTCCGATTTCCACCACCGGATATCCTTCCAATTCACCGGGAATCACAAGTTGACCACCGGAACCCTTATATTCAGTCAGAATCACTCCTGTCTGCTCTTTGTTTAATTCATATTCCCAGTCTTCATTGGAGCCAATAATATCATCTGCTTTGACCTCTCTCGTTTGCATAAAATGAGACAGAACAAGAGAAATCATGACTACAATTGCCAGTAATCTTCGTCGTCTCCTCATATGCATTCCTCCTTCGTCACTTCTTCTCCGCTTTTTTCTTCCCCTTCATACTCTTTCCCCTGCTTTTGTAGTTCGGTGCCGCCATCCGGTAGTAGGAATTCAGTCTGCCCCGGTTATCCTCCGCTTTGGCGCGGTCCACCATCTGAGTCACAAAACCCTTTAACTTTTGCATATATTCTTCTTCACTGATGGTTCCTTCCGCCACTCCGGTCAGACCCTTTTCCCAGCTTGCCGTCAGCTTCGGCGACAACATCTGCGGCATGGAATACCGCACAATACCACAAACCAGTTCTCCCTTCAAAGTCGGCGTAATAATCTGGGTTTTCTTGTTTAGATTCAGATAATCAATGTTAAATAATTTCTTTAAAATTTCCGCCCGGGTGGCACTGGTGCCGATGCCACTTCCCTTAATCTGAGCACGAAGTTCCTCATCCTCAATGAGCTGTCCCGCATTTTCCATGGCCAAAATGATGGAACCGGAATTGTAACGCTTCGGTGGGGAAGTCTCTCCCTCCTTGATGTTGCACTCCTTCAGATTTACCGGAGTGTTTTTGCGGAGCAGATCAAGGACATCCTTCAAATCAAACGTTTCCTCCTCTTCCTCACCCTCTTTCGGCGAGTCTGTCATCTCCTCCGGATTTTTCTTTTTCGTAAAAGAATATTGGGTTACCGGCAAAAATCCTTCCTCCAAAAGTACTTTCGTGGAAGTGAAAAAACGTTCCTCCCCAGCCTTTACCGTCACATTCAGTTTCTGATACACAGCCGGCGGATAAAAAATACTCAGAAAACGACGAACAATCACTTCATACATTTTCGTCTGCACTTCACCCAGACTTTTCAGGGCAGAAAGTCCCTGACCGGTAGGAATGATGGCATAATGGTCCGTAATCTGCTTATCATTGACATAGCGGGTCTTCTCCAGCCCTTTATAGGTCTGATTTTCCGAAATATAGGGCAAATAAGGTACCGCCTGTTCATATCCCTGCAACCCACTGAGATTTTTCCCTATTTCCTTTGCCACGGCACTGGACAGAACACGGGCATCCGTACGGGGATACGTCACCAGTTTTTTCTCGTACAGCTCCTGCACGATGGCGAGGGTCTCGTCCGGACTGATTTTGAACAATTTTGAGGAAAGGTTCTGAAGCTCTGCCAGGTTAAATAGAAGGGGCGGATTCTTCTTTTCCTTTTTCTTCTCTACCTTCTCGATGACAGATGGTACAGGTTCCGGCTGCATCAGCAAATCAATGAGTGCCAATGCTTGTTCCCGCTCCTTAAAGCCATTCTCCTTATACAGTGCCGGCGACTGGTAATACCGGGAACCCTCCACCGCTTTCCACTCTCCCTGAAACTGTTTCCCTTCCAGTTCAAAAGTTCCAATAACGCGGTAAAAAGGTGTTTTCACAAAGTTACGAATCTCCCACTCCCTGGTTACTACCATGCCGAGGACACAGGTCATCACCCTTCCCACCGACACAGAGGTCCATTTTTTATCCTGAAAATTGTTGTTGAGCCAATAACCATACTTTAACGAGAGAACACGGGAAAAATTTATGCCCATAAGGTAATCTTCCTTGGCACGCAAATAAGCAGAGCTACTGAGATTGTCGTAGTCTGCCATAGATTTCGCCTCTCGAACCCCACGGAGAATTTCATCCTCCGTCTGGGAGTCAATCCAGACACGGAGCTTTTTCTTCGTTACGGGCACTTTCGCCATCTGGTCCACAAGACGATATATGTACTCTCCTTCACGTCCGGAGTCGGTACAAATATAAATGGTGTCCACATCCTCGCGGTTGAGAAGTCCACTCACTGTCTGAAATTGTTTTTTTACATTGGGAATTACTTCATAGAGAAACTTTTCCGGCAAAAAGGGAAGGGTATCCAAAGACCACTTTTTCAACGCCTCATCATAAACTTCCGGATAGCTCATGGTCACCAGATGACCGACGCACCATGTCACAATGGTGTCCTCGGATTCTAAATACCCATCCCCCCGTCTGCCGTTCACTTTCAGAATGCGGGCAAATTCCTGCGCCACACTTGGTTTCTCTGCAATAAATAATCGTTTCGCCATGTTCCCTCTCTCTTAATATCCTAATTCATCTCCCACAAGAATCACTTTAATGCGGCCCTTTACGCCACTCCGCCTGGTTACAACAATCTGACTGCAAATACAATCTTCAGTATAGCAGTCTCCACAGCGGCCATTTTTCGCACATGGTGTGTTCTTGTTCAGGCGGACAGCATTCGGCGGAGAAGCTATGTCTCTCACGCGTTTTATTCCGGTCTCCACATCGGTAACAACCTTGTTCATACCCGCTACTACCAGCACGTTTTCCGGACCATAGCACAAAAAACTCACACGATTGGCAAAACCATCAATGTTCACAAGTTCCCCATCCAGCGTAATGGCATTGGTGCTCATGAGGAAATAGTCGGCGTTAATCATTCTTGCCTTGATTTCCTTCTCCTCTTCCGGCGTAGAAAAAGCCTGACGGTCTATCACGTCACAATCACTTTGCTGCAGCCACTCCATGATACCGGTCTCCTTCAATGTCATGGAACCGCCCCAGCAGACCGATTTTCCGGCCGTCAAAAACTTCTCTTTCACAAGAGCCAGTGCCTCTTCTTTGGTCTCCGCATAGTATCCTTCCATCTGGCGAAGTTCCAATTTCTGAATCATTTTTTCAGCTAATATCCGATTTACTTTTCGTTTTGCTTCCTGCATCGCTGTCACTCCTTTTTTCTGTGCGAAAGGCAAAACAGCACACAGCCATTTTGCCTTCAACACAAAATTATAAATTATTCTGTTTAGTATAATGGATAACGGTCTGTCAGTGTCTTGACAATTGCTTTTGCCTTGTCTGTATTGGCTTCATGATCATCAATGAGCATGGCAATTGCCTCGGCAATCTGATCCATATCTTCCGTATTCATACCACGGCTTGTCACCGCTGCTGTTCCGAGACGAATACCACTGGTTACAAATGGCGACTGCGGATCGTTCGGAATGGTATTTTTATTGGCTGTAATATTGGCATCATCCAACCATTTTTCCACTTCTTTTCCTGTCAGTCCCTTGCCTGCAAGATCCACTAACATCAGATGGTTGTCTGTACCACCGGATACAATGTCCACACCACGGCTCTGCAGACCTTTGCAGAGTGCCTGTGCATTGTCAATAATGTTTTTGCCATACTCCTTGAAACTTGGGTCCAATGCCTCTTTGAAGCAGAGAGCCTTTGCTGCAATCACATGCATCAGCGGGCCCCCCTGGGTTCCAGGGAAAATTGCTTTGTTCAGCTTATGCTCATTGGCAAATTCTTCCGAAGAAAGAATCATACCACCACGGGGACCACGAAGTGTTTTGTGGGTTGTGGTTGTCACAACATGGGCATATGGAATTGGATTCTCATGGTATCCGGAAGCAACCAGTCCGGCAATATGCGCCATATCCACCATGAGGAAAGCTCCCACTTCATCTGCAATCTCACGGAATCGCTTGAAGTCAATCTTACGGCAGTATGCACTGGCACCGGCAATAATCATCTTTGGTTTACATTCTTTGGCAATACGCTCCACCTCATCATAATCGATGAAACCAGTATCATCCACACCATAAGGTACAATGTTATAATAGGTTCCGGAAATGTTGGCCGGGCTTCCATGGGACAGGTGTCCGCCATGATCCAGATTCATTCCCATAACCGTTTCACCCGGTTTCACCAGAGCGAAAAATACTGCCATATTGGCCTGTGCTCCGGAATGAGGCTGAACATTGGCATAAGTACAGCCGAACAGCTCCTTGGCACGGTCTCTGGCCAAATCCTCTACGATGTCTACATACTGGCATCCGCCGTAGTAACGTTTTCCGGGATACCCCTCCGCATACTTATTGGTCAGCGTGCTCCCCATAGCAGCCATAACTGCTTTGCTGACAAAGTTCTCGGAAGCAATCAGCTCGATATGGTCGTTCTGTCGGCCAGTCTCCTGCTCCATTGCTTTCGCCAGTTCCGGGTCAGCGTTTCTTACTTCATCAAATGAATACATAGTTTTATCTCCTTTATATTTTTTTCTGTTACTTCTCTTAAATATCAAGCCTCATCAATGGCTTTTCCAATATCATTTCTCATATACTTATTCTCGAAATGAATCAGCTTTGTCGCCTCATAAGCATTGGCTCTTGCCTCCTTGAGGTCTTTTCCCTTGGCCGTTACACCAAGCACTCGGCCGCCATTGGTGACAATGCCTTCCTCCGTCAGTTTCGTACCGGCATGGAATACATAATATCCTTCCTTGCCCTCAAAATTCTCGAATCCTGTAATCAGCTTTCCTTTCTCATAGTGCTCCGGATAACCATCCGAAGCGAGAACAACACAAACTGCCGCGTTATCCTCAAACTGGAGATCCACCTCATCCAGTTTGCCATCGATACAGGCATTCATCACATCGACAATATCATTTTTCATACGAGGCAGGACAACCTGCGCCTCCGGGTCACCAAAGCGGGCATTGTACTCCAGCACCTTCGGACCATCCGGTGTCAGCATCAGACCCACAAAGAGAATTCCAACAAAATCTCTTCCCTCTTTCTTCATGGCGTCCATGGTCGGCTGATATACCTTTTCCTCGCAGAATTTCTGCACTTCCTCTGTGTAGAACGGACTCGGTGAAAAAGTTCCCATGCCACCGGTATTCAGTCCCTGATCACCATCCTTGGCGCGCTTATGATCCTGGGCACTGGTCATGGGCTTGATGTGGGTACCGTCACAGTAACAAAGTACTGACACCTCACGTCCCGTCATAAATTCCTCAATCACAATCTCGTTGCCGGCGTCACCGAACTGCTTGTCCAGCATCAGCGTCTTGACACCTTCTTTTGCTTCCTCCAGATTGTTACAAATCAGCACACCCTTGCCAAGAGCAAGTCCATCTGCTTTGAGTACAATCGGCATCTTTGCCGTCTCCAGATAGGCAAGCGCCGCATCCGGATCCGTGAAATTCTCATAAGCAGCCGTCGGAATTCCATATTTTTTCATCAAATCCTTGGAAAACGCTTTGGATCCCTCAATAATGGCAGCATTTTTGTGCGGGCCAAAGACACGTAGACCACGTTTTTCGAATACGTCAACCACGCCACCCACAAGAGGATCATCCATCCCGATAATGGTGAGGTCAATTTCCTTTTCCTCGGCAAAATCAGCAAGCTTGTCAAACTCCATGGCTGTGATGTCCACACACTCTGCCACCTGGCCGATTCCGGCATTTCCCGGTGCACAATAAATTTTGTCCACCTTACTACTCTTTGCTACACTCGTTGCGATGGCATGTTCACGACCGCCGCTTCCCACGATAAGAACTTTCACGATGTATCCTCCTAACTTGTTATTTCATTTTCACAATTCCATCTACAATTTCTAATTTATCATTGGCAATCCAGTCAATGGCCTGAGGAAGAATCTTCCACTCTGCCTGCTCCATCACACGTTTCTGTAATATTTCCGGCGTATCATCCTGCTCCACATTCACGGCCTTCTGCACGATAATCGGACCGCTATCGGTGCCTTCATCCACAAAATGGACGGTAGCCCCTGTAACTTTATTTCCTCTGGCGAGCACACTCTCGTGAACCCGCAGACCATAATAGCCCGGTCCGCAATGAGACGGAATCAGGGAAGGATGAATATTGATAATTCGTCCTTCGTAAGCTTTTACAAAATTCTCCGGCAAAATCACCAGATATCCTGCCAGTACCACAAGATCAATTTCTGCCTCGTCGAGTACCCGAATCAGTTCCTCTCCAAACGCCTCCCGGCTGTCAAACTCTTTGGGCACAAGCACCTGGGAAGGAATTTCCTTATTTGCCGCACGTTCCAGAGCATACGCTCCCGGTTTATTGCTGATCACAAGAGAAATCTCCGTATTGGTAATCGTACCATCTTCCACCCGGTCTAAAATTGCCTGAAGATTGGTTCCGCCACCGGACACACATACCGCTACCTTTAGCATAATGTAATTCCTTTCTCGCCCTCTTTGATTTCACCCATAACATATGCAGTCTCTCCGGCGGCCTGAATGGCTGCCACGGTTTTATCCACATCCGCTTTATCCACTGCCGTAATCATGCCGACACCCATGTTATACGTATTAAACATGGATTCCTCTGCCACATCTCCATCGGATGCCAGCATTTTGAAAATCGGCGGAATAACAAAACTACTCTTTTCAATCACTGCATGAGTTCCTTCTTTCAGCATTCTCGGAATATTTTCATAGAATCCACCGCCGGTAATATGGCTGCAGGCCTTAATCTTCACACCAGCTTCCTTAATACTGCGAAGTGCCTTCACATAAATCTTGGTCGGAGTCAGAAGAGTCTCACCCAATGTCAAATCACTTTCCAAGGACTCGTATTTCCGGTTCAGCGTTTCCTCTTTCATGGAAAACACACTGCGAACCAGTGAATATCCGTTACTGTGAATACCGGAAGAAGCCATACCTACCAGTACATCCCCTGCTTTTAAATCGGTTCCGGTAATCATATGCTTTTTATCCACGATACCAACCGAAAAACCTGCCAGATCGTACTCATCAACTGGATAAAAGCCCGGCATCTCAGCAGTCTCTCCGCCAATCAATGCAGAATCTGCCTGACGGCATCCCTCTGCCACACCGCTCACGATTTTCGCAATTTTCTCCGGTTCATTCTTGCCACAGGCAATGTAATCCAGGAAAAACAGCGGCTCTCCGCCGGCACAGGCAATATCGTTGACACACATTGCCACACAGTCAATTCCAATCGTATCATGCTTGTCCAGAATAAAAGCAAGTTTCAATTTGGTTCCGACACCATCTGTTCCTGAAACCAGTGTCGGTTCTTCCATTCCCATAAACTTTTTCATGGAAAAGGCTCCCGAAAAGCCACCGATATCTGTCAAGACCTCCGGTCTCATGGTGGAAGCAATATGCTCCTTCATCAGGGATACTGCCCTGTAGCCTGCCTCAATGTCAACTCCTGCTTTTTTGTAATCCATTTGATTAATCCTCCTATATATTGTGCATTCCGGGATTCATTGTACCATCTTTTGTAGGTCTGGTCAATGAAAGGACTGCAAGATTATACAATTTTAAATTTTACTTTTTTGGTCCCTGAATAATTTCCGGTCCCTTTCAACACAACAGTAGCGGTTCCTTTCTTCTTGTTTTTCTTATAGGACACCAGATAATCCCGCTTCTTTTTCAATGTCACTCCGTTTAACTTCACTTTCGGCTTTGGACAAATTGCCTTCCCCGTCCTGTTGTAGGAAGTCTTTACCCCACTCACCTTTGCGTTCTTTATCGAACTTCTCACAATGGAGAAAGAAGTTGTTACGGTTCCTGTATAATTCCCCATTCCCGTAACCAGAATGGCAGCCGCACCTCGTTTCTTATTATTTTTGTAAGAAACGGTATAATCAACACCCTTTCGCAAAACCTTTCCGTTTACAACAACCTGTACCACTGGTTTTACTGCCTTGCCGGTATAACTGTATTTTGCTTTGCATCCATTTACTGATGCTCCTGCCATGGATGCCGGAGTAATCGTAAATGTTTTTGTCAGCGAACCGGTATAGTAACCAATTCCGCGTATCGTCACTTTAGCCGTTCCTACATTCACATTGGAAGAATAGGTTACCGAATAATCAATATCCTGAGTCAGTGTAATACCATTCAGTTGAACAGTCAAAGATGGCTTCAATGCTGTTCCGGCATAACGATAGCTTCCCAGTGAAGACACAGTTGCTTTTGCCACAGACAACTCCAATTTGGCATAGTCCGTCTCTGCCGTTTTCAGAGTTGCAAGATTTGCCACATAGACTTTCTGCGTTTCACTCAATCCATCATAGGCTTTGCGGGCACTTTGAATCCGGTCTCTCGCTCTGGCGTCCACAGAACCAATCTGACTGATTAGTGTAGATACACGAAGTGCCGCATTCAGATTCTGAGCATCCAACTGCTTCTCTACTGCCTCAAGCTGGCTCAAATAATTCTCTCCAAAATAGCGCTTTGCTCTCTCGTTTAGATTTTCGTAGTTACTTCGAAGTGTTTTTACATAATTTTCATCCAACAGAGAATATCCGCCATCTCCTCCACGGAGCGTATCCAGACGGAGTCGAAGGTCGCTGGCCGCCTGCACATCCTGATAGATACTGCGTAGCACATCAATATTGTAAACGCCCTGCTGTAAAGACGATGTCATTCGGTCATAGGCTGTCAAAAGACTTTCAATCTGGAGCTTTTTCGAGCACATTACCGCATCCTCCGTATCCTCCATCTGGCGGATACTTTGAATCATCTCTTTCACATCCGTCACGTTGTCAAGGGTCGGAATATTGGTAATCAACCCCGGGATATCACTGAGCCCACTATATGTATTCACAAACAACCGATAGGCTTTATAGGCTTTTTCATACCGTTCAATAAAATCCTCATACTCCTCTTCCGAGGATGCCATTCCGATTTCGTCAATGGCATTCATCACCTCTTCACAATTGGTATTTAAAAGAACGGCATTGTTCATTTTCTGCACCAGTTCGGAAGGCAGCAAATCGCGTTCATCTTCTGTCATTTCCTCATTGTAATAACGATAAGCACGTAGGGCAGCTGTCAACTCTGTCTTGTTGGCAGGCGTCTCTGATGTCATTGCCAACATTTCTTCATAAGTTGTGATGTTCCGATACTGGGTAAGAACATACTGAATTGCTTCTCCCCGGTAATAATCATAAACCGAAATAGAAAAATCACTTTCTGCACCGGCATCTACAGCCTCCTGCAAAACGTCCAGCTTTTCTTTCACGGTATCGTCCAGTGTATCATACACACCCAAATCGTCATAGGCTTTCTCTACATCCGATATAAGAAGTGCTTTCCGATAGACTGTATAGTTTGTGAACATCGAATTTTTCATGGATTTCACAAGACAATCCGCATATTTTGAATAACGTCTCAGTTCAGCAAATTTACTTTCATAAAGTCCATAGGCAGTTTTTGCCGATTCCACATCCTCCTGAAAAAACATATAATCGCTGTCATCACCATCACTGTTCAGGGTATGAATCCGTGCAAATGCTTTGTCCGCTGCATCTGCCAGTTCCAAAAGTTCACGAATCTGATTCATGGCATTGATATTATCCGCTTTCACCGCCGCCTTGATATGCTTCGTGGCCGCATCTACCATCTCTTTGGCAGATTCATAATCTGCGCGAACCAGGGCACATGACAAAACATCTTCAATTGCCTTGTCAATCGGTTCTGCCAGTGCTGCCAGTGCCTCGTTCTGGGCATCAGCATAATCCTGATAAAACTTCTGTACCGTATAATACCGGGTAATCGTATTGGTTGCCCCGCCCCCTGTTTCGTCCGACGGCGGTTCTGCTGAGGGGTCCTCCGGAACCTCTACTGTAGTCTTCTCTGCCACATAGGCATCCAGTATTTCCATATCCGACAGACTTGTTATCTCCTGAAGCAATTTACCAAGGCTGTCAACATCCTCTGCTAACGCTTCCGTAAAAGAATAGTCCTCTGGTGTTGGTGCTGCCTCTAAAATGTTATCAATACAGACTTTCGCCTGGTCCACTGCAGACAAATCCTCCGCCTTCACCACATCTGACGGAAGAATACTCACAAACATCAACAGAACTCCCCACAACGCAATCACTTTTTTCAATCTTCTCATCCTCCATATTCTGCTTTGTATATGTATATTTGGACACAAGATTCCACATTTATATATTTTACCTTGTCTTGAAGAAAATAGCAACAAGAAATCCTTTTCTTTCCGTGAATTTTCTGTTACAATGATACATAGTCGCGAATTGGCGAGATTAAAAATAATTGTAAGGAGGTACATAAGATTATGGAAAAGAAACGAGGTTCCCTGCTTTCTTATCGTCCGGACATCAAAGTTGTGGACGCGACACTGCGGGATGGAGGTTTGGTTAATGATTTTCGCTTCTCGGAAGAATTTGTACGGGATTTATATGCTGCCAATGTGGCAGCCGGCATAGATTATATGGAATTTGGCTACAAAGCATCTAAGGACATCTTTGAGGAAAAAGATTTTGGTCCATGGAAATTCTGCGACGAAGACGCAATACGCAATATTGTGGGCACGAATGATACGGATATGAAACTTTGTGTCATGGCTGATGTCGGCCGCTGCAACTACAAACGTGATATTATTCCAGCCTCTGAAAGTGTTATTGATCTGGTTCGTATCGCAACTTATATCAACACCATTCCGGCAGCTTTGGATATGGTACAACACTGCAAGGAACTGGGATATGAGACAACCATCAACATCATGGCAATTTCCAACGCCAAGGAATCCGAGATTGAAGAAGCGCTTCATCTCATCGGGGAAAGTTCCGTAGACGGAATTTATCTGGTAGACAGTTATGGTTCCCTCTACATGGAGCAGATTGATGAACTGGCCGATAAATATCTGGAAATGGCAGAGAACTATGGAAAATTTGCCGGGATTCACGCCCACAATAACCAACAGCTGGCATTTGCCAACACGATTACTGCCCTGACACGCGGCGTGAGCTATCTTGATGCCACAATCAATGGTATGGGACGCGGTGCCGGTAACTGCTCCAGTGAACAGCTGCTGGGCTTTTTGAAAAATCCGAAATACGATATTATTCCTCTTCTGAAGTTCCTGGAGAAACATATCGTTCCGTTGAAAGAATCCGG
>JALENH010000303.1 GCA_022767895.1 Eubacterium sp. | reverse complement strand
ATAGAGAGCAATGGTGTAATCACGAAGCTTTTCAGCATATTCTTTTCCTTTGCCCGGGAACTCTTTTTCCAGAACATCAATGCTCTTCTCAAAAGAAATATTTTCATCATGGTCACCAATCTCAGCTTTGGTAGAAGGGGTGTAAATCGGTTCCGGCAGTTTGTCGGATTCCTTCAGGCCGGTCGGCAGTTTGATACCGCATACGGTTCCGTTTTCCTGATAGCTTGCCCAGCCGCTTCCGGTGATATAGCCCCGGACAATACATTCAACTGGCAGCATCTTCAGTTTGCGGCACATCATGCTGTTGCCATCAAAGGACGGCTGTCTGAAAAACTCCGGCATATCTTTAACATCAGCAGAAATCATATGGTTAGGTACGATGTCTTCCGTCATGTCAAACCAGAATTTCGACATCTGTGTCAGAACAGTACCTTTTTTCGAAATAACATTTTTCAATATGACATCAAAGCAGCTGATTCGGTCTGTCGCAACCATAATCAGGCTGTCGCCGTTATCATAAATCTCCCGTACTTTACCTTCTTTAATTGGTTTCCATTCGCTCATAGTGGTACCTCCATGTTTTAATTAAGGAACTTTGTCCAGTCATTTACCTAGTATAGAATCTTTTGCGTTTGCTGTCAATAACGCAATTGTTGAAAACAGGGCAGCTCGGTATACTCTTGATTGCTCAATAAAGGCTTTACACCCGTAAAAAAAGTCCTTATAATATAGCTATATTATAGGTAAGGACGGTGAATGAAAGTGAGTGATGAATATATGCCAACTACGGATATACAGTTTAAACATGAGCTTAGAAAGCAGCTTACAGATTTGGAGAGAAAACTTGAATTGCTCGAAAATAAGGATTATGACAAGTTAAAAAGAGAATATTTGAAAGAAATAGAAGATATTCAGGCAAGTTTGCAGGATTAAAACGATAGTAACTTTTGGTATGCTCTTTGGAGACAGTAAAAAACAGGACAGACAGTCTTATCAAACCTTTGTGAAAAAAAGGGAAGAAATTACAAATCAGCGAGAAGCATTATTCGCAAAGCGAATAGTCTGCTTCGAGTGATTTGTAATTTCTTCTTTTTCCTTGAAAAAAACAAATGTTTGCATTATACTATATATTGTGTTTGAATGCCAATTAGAATGTGAGGTTTAGTAGTTATGAGCAATTACAGTGGTAGTGATATTGTCATCCTGGAGGGACTGGAGGCGGTGCGGAAGCGACCGGGTATGTATATCGGAAGTACCGGCACGAGAGGTCTTCATCATATGATTTGGGAAATTCTGGACAATGGAATTGATGAGCATCTGGCCGGATTCTGCAACGAACTTCATCTGACTTTGATGAAGGACGGTGGTGTTGTCGTGGAGGACAATGGACGCGGTGTCCCGGTAGACATTCATCCCACCAAGAAAATTCCTACGGCGAGAGTCGTGTATACCGTACTCCATGCTGGTGGTAAGTTCAACAGTGATGTATACAAGGTGTCCGGTGGTTTGCACGGAGTTGGGGCCTCGGTGGTGAACGCCCTGTCCAGCCGGATGATTGTGGAGATTCGCCGGGATGGAAAGATTTACCGCGATGAGTACAAGGACGGAGGTAAGCCGGTGACGAAGCTTGAAAAAGGGCTTTTGCCGGTGGTAGGCACCTGTATGAAGAATAACACGGGGACAAAAGTGACCTTCTATCCGGATGATTCTATTTTTGAAACGGTGGAATTTAAGCCGGAGACTATCCGGAAAAAATTAAAAGAAATTGCTTATTTAAATAAAAACCTCAAAATTATTTTTAAAGATGAACATACGGGAGAGGAGCAGACGTATCTCGAGGAATTTGGAATTCAGAGTTATATCAAGTATATCAACCGGGATGCAGCGGTACTTCACGATGATGTCATTTATATAGAAGGAAAGAGCGGCGATATAGAAGTTGAGGTGGCATTCCAGTACACCCAGAATTACAGTGAGCAGATTAATGCCTACTGCAACCGCATCAATGTGGCGGACGGCGGTACTCTTGTGACCGGGTTTAAGACGGCACTGACCCGCATCATGAACCAGTACGCCAGAGAACTGAATTTCTTAAAGAATAATGAAGACAACTTTGATGGCAAGGACATCCGGAACGGTCTGGTGGCAATTGTATCCATCAAGCATCCGGACCCCCAGTTTGAAAGCCAGACAAAAAATAAGTTGGGAAATACCGATGCCAAGAATGCTGTGGATGAGGTATTCAATCTGGAAGCGCAGCGTTATTTAGATAAAAATGTTGAGGTGTTGAAGCGGATTCTGGAGAATATTCATAAGTCCTTTAAGGCGAGAACGGCCAGTGACAAGGCGCGGAAGAGCGTCATGAAAAGTCTTCTGGATGTGGATACGAAGAGTAAGCTGGCAGCCTGCTCCTCGAAAAAATCCGAGGAGTGCGAGATTTACATTGTGGAGGGAGATTCGGCAGGTGGTACCGTAAAGACGGCCCGCAACCGCAGAACTCAGGCGGTTCTGCCCCTACGCGGAAAAATCCTCAACGTGGAGAAAGCCCCTCTTGAAAAAATTCTGGTGAACAATGAGATTAAGACGATGATTGCTGCCTTTGGCTGCGGCATCGGAGAGAATTTTGATATCAAAAAGCTGCGTTATGACAAAATTATCATTCTGACCGATGCCGACGTGGACGGTGCCCATATCAGCACCCTGCTTCTGACGTTTTTCTATCGATTTATGCCGGAACTCATTTACCAGGGCAAGGTATACCGGGGAATGCCCCCGCTGTACCGGGTGTCGTATGAAGATACGAAGGAGAAGAAAAAGAAAAAAACTTCCCAGTATTTGTTTAA
>JALENH010000284.1 GCA_022767895.1 Eubacterium sp. | reverse complement strand
CCCTCCCAGATTGGCACAGAATATCTCCGCCATAATCATGGGTACGGGATTAAATTTCAACAACTGAGACAATTCCACAGTAACCGCTGCCAAAAACAAAATAACGGTGATACTGTCGATAAACATAGCCAAAATGGCAGACATAATCATAAAAGTAATAAAAATCGGAATTGTATTAAAATGCACAAGCTTGGCAATACGCATACACAGCCAGTCAAAGAAACCGACCCGTGCCATTCCCTCAACCATAATCATCATACAGGCAATAAAGATTATGGTTGCCCAGTTAATACCGATTCCGGACTCTGACGCCTCTGACGCCTGATACCAGAAATCCACGGTAAAAATACTTTTCAAATTAATAATTTCCCAAATGGCATTTACATTTCGCATGCAGATTCCAAACACCCCAATCAGTGTAAGCGCGCCGCATCCAAGAGTAATATACTGCCTTTCAATTTTGTCCATTACAATCAGTACAAACATGGCAATAAAAATACATACGGCCAAAACTTGTGCTATCATCCTCTTTCCTCCTAATTCTTTTTATCCCGAAACACTGGTTTTAACAAAATTGGTGCTATAATCGTTGTAATAATAACGACAATAACCACCGGTCCCATCAGCTGGGTTCCCATCAACCCAAGTGCCTCGCCTTTACTGGCCACAATCAGTGCTACCTCACCGCGGGAAACCATCCCCACACCAATTTGTAAAGATTCCTTTCCCGTATAGCGACACAATTTTGCACCAAGGCCACAGCCAACCACCTTTGTCAGAATAGCCACCACTGTCAGCACCACAGCAAACAAAATTATGGCACTTGACATCTTAGGAAGATGTACTTTGAGGCCTATGCTGGCAAAAAAGATGGGCGATAAGTACACATACGACAGCACCGAAAAACGGGATTCCAGATAGTGTTCCTTCTGAATCATGGAAACAACCAGACCTGCTACATAGGCACCGGTAATATCTGCTACACCAAAAAATTCTTCCGCCACGTAAGACATAAGAAGGCAGAACACAAAACTGATGATGACATATCGTTGCAATCCATTTTTTGTGCGGTTGCTGTAATAACTGAAAAACTTGTAAAACAGAAATCCAGCCACTATGGAAAAAACAAAGAAACCAACAATTTTCAAAAGAACCAGCCACAACTTCACCGCAGGATCTGCCATACTAGTTATGACGGTCAACGCAATAATTCCCAGAATATCATCGATTACTGCTGCCCCTAAAATCGCGTTTCCTGCCCGGGAATTCAGTTTTCCCAGTTCCTTCAACGTTTCCACTGTGATACTTACAGAGGTCGCTGTCAGAATGACACCAATAAAAATATTCTGCAAGACAAGACTGGTATCTGCAGTGGATTCAATCATCCCAGGCCGGTTGAAAAACCAAGCAGTAGCAAAACCGCCAGCCAACGGAACGACAACACCAATAAAAGCAATAATCATAGCTGCCTTGCCACATTTCTTTAATTCTTTGACATCCGTCTCCATACCGGCACAGAACATCAGAATGACAACACCAATCTCAGCTGTCTGTGTTAAATACTCCGTTTGCGGAATAATATTAAGAATACCCGGACCAAGTATCAATCCGGCAAGCAGTGCCCCCACAACCTGAGGCATATGAGCCCGTCTGGTGATCAACCCTAAAACCTTTGTACACAATAAGATTAGAGCAAGATATAACAAAAAGCTGCATGTTTCCATCGTATGACCTCCTTTGCCTACAAAAGGTGACAAATATGGCCGCTTATCACTGACCACATTGTCACCTATCGTTGTTCTGCTCATAAACGGTTTATACATTTTATTGACAACCTTATTATACTCCCAATTTTTGAAAAATCAAGTAGTTTTATTTCCCCGCAAACGTGCTGCTAATTCTGTCCCGGCACTTTAGGGAGCTTGGCAATACTTGCGGCAATCTCCTCATCCGTCAATGTATAGTTTTCCATTTTGCCATCATTAAATTTTTCATAAGCATACATATCAAAATATCCGGTACCGGTAAGGCCAAACAAAATCGTCTTTTCTTCGCCGGTCTCGCGGCACTTGATGGCTTCATCCATAGCAACGCGGATGGCATGACTGCTCTCCGGTGCCGGCAAAATTCCCTCTACTTTGGCAAACTGCTCCGCTGCCTCGAAAACTTCCGTCTGGGTTACACTGACTGCATCCATCAGTTTATCGTGGTAAAGCTGGGACAATACCGAGCTCATACCATGATATCGAAGACCTCCGGCATGATTTGGTGCCGGCATGAAACTGCTTCCTAACGTATACATTTTTGCCAACGGACAAATGGCTCCGGTATCACAGAAGTCATAGGCATAGGTTCCCCGTGTAAAGCTCGGACAGGATTTGGGCTCAACAGCAATAAACTTGTAATCCGCTTCCCCACGCAGCTTTTCTCCCATAAAGGGTGCAATCAAACCGCCCAGATTGGAGCCACCTCCGGCACATCCAATAATGATGTCCGGCTTTTCTCCGTATTTGTCCAGTGCAATTTTGCTCTCCAAACCAATAATCGATTGATGAATCATTACCTGGGACAATACCGATCCGAGTACATAGCGGTATCCCTCCTGAGTAACGGCAGCTTCTACCGCCTCGGAAATCGCACACCCGAGACTTCCGTTGGTATCCGGGAACTCCGCACGAATTTTTCTTCCCACTTCTGTTTTTTCAGACGGAGAAGGTGTAACATTGGCGCCATATGTACGCATCACTTCCCGGCGGAATGGTTTCTGCTCATAGGATACTTTCACCATGAAAACCTGGCAGTCCAGGCCAAGGAACGCACACGCCATGGAAAGGGCGGTTCCCCACTGCCCGGCTCCGGTCTCTGTGGTGACACCCTTCAGTCCCTGATTCTTCGCATAATAAGCCTGCGCAATAGCAGAGTTCAGTTTGTGACTGCCGGATGTATTATTACCCTCAAACTTGTAGTAAATTTTCGCCGGCGTTTTCAAATATCTTTCCAGATGATAGGCACGAACTAACGGTGCCGGACGATACATCTTATAAAATTGCAAAATCTCATCCGGAATATCGATATACGGTGTTGTATCATCCAGTTCCTGCTTTGCCAATTCCTCACAGAAGATGCCGCTTAATTCCTCCAGTGTGACCGGTTCTCCGGTTCCCGGATTCAACAACGGTGCCGGTTTATTCTTCATATCGGCACGAAGGTTGTACCACTGTTTTGGCATCTCATGCTCTTCCAGATAAATTTTGTAAGGTATTTCCTGTTTGCTCATTTTCTGTTGTCCTTTCTTCTCAATTATCATTTATTTACAGACCGGATATACAAATTTCCCAATCCATATATCAGCCTTGTTTCACATGGTGTATCTTCTGGTCTTCATTTGTTTTCTCCTTTTTAACAAAACAGATATTGATATTTTTTCATTTGTCGGGTAACCAAATAATAAACGCGGTCTTTCACTTCGTTCGAATAATTGTTTTCCTTCTCAATTACGTTTTCCACAATTTCTCTATTATAGTGAAATTGAATTTGTCTTCCATATAATTCTTCCACCGCATCCAGTTGTTCATCAAAATCATCGCAAAATGTTTTTGCCTTCACCTGTCCAGTCAGGGTTTCTATCTTCTGATTCATCGGATAATCCTGAATGGTATCAGAGAGAAGCGATGCACCATTATCAAAAATAGGACAATAATGGAATTGGTCACTTTCATCCAAAAGCACTGCTATATTATGAGTATGCCTGTCTTCATTCAAAAACAAGGCATCTATCGTCATTAGTTTGCTGATATATGCACCGAATCCACTTAATCCTGTCAATTCCTCTGTCTGCTCCACCATATATTGAATTCGTTCCGGCACATCCTGCATATGATAAATGTTTTTGGTCAGGCTCTCACCTTTCATAGTGTCAAACAAACGCTCCAACGTAATAATCTTCCAGCCCTCTGGCAAAAAATTTACACTTTTACACCCAAGATAATCCCTATATTTGTAATGAATTTTTTCGGTTTGGTAAGACACATATTCGTCTTTTTCTAAAGAAGAATACTCTAAAAGACAAGAAACCATATACTCAACAAAACCTTCATATCCCGTATAATCTGCTTTATACCAGACCCCATTTTCTCCCTGCCACTTTAATTGATTTCCCTTCGAGGATTGCCTGTCATTCAACTGAATGTCCTGCTCAAAAAGTTCAATCATTCGCCCTACCTCTCAATCTCTAACCAAAAATCATCCTCTGCCATTCTCCCTTTCGTCTTTTCAATAATCAGCATAGGATCATAAAATGGCAAGTCAAAATGTTCCAACATCAATTTCATTTTATCTCTGGTTCTGGGGAAACAGCGGGATTCCAAAAACTTTTCATACTGCTCATAAGTTGGCTTTTCCACACATCCAAAGGCACGATACAAAAGATTTTCTGCATAATTATGGAGTTTCACCTTTCTGGAACGCTCATCCACATCGATAATCGTACACACCCCCTTGGGACACATATACCAGAACCGCAGTGGATATTCTTTTTCCGGTACAACAATTTCCTCTCCGGATACGGCTATTCGTTTCTTTTCCATCGTACACACCTCTAATTCGCTTGTAACGTCTCGTAATACTTAGCTTTTGCTGCATACATCTTTTCATCCGCATCATGTAAAATATGTGAGAACCCCTCTTCAAAGGAATCTCTAAATTCAAATCCAATGGACATACTGACCTTTCTTTCTTTCGATTTCTCCCGAAGTGTCCCAATCTTGTTTTCCATACTATCCACAGTCTCTGATAACTTTATCACAACAAATTCGTCGCCGCCTACTCGATATACACTATCCTTACCAAAACATTCACAGAGCACATCCGCAGCCTCACAAAGGTATTTGTCACCTATCTTATGGCCTTCTAAATCGTTTTTAGCCTTTAAGCCATTTAGATCACACATAACGATACTTAAGGAACTTGCGCCACCAAAACGATTCTCATACGCCCATTCCATCGCTTTTCGATTACCACATCCTGTTAATGGATCTCTTTTGGAACTCTCTTCTATTGCTTTCATATTATCCCGGATTCGGAGCATCATGTCCATAATAAACCCTATGACACCAATCAACTCGGATATTTCTTCTAAAAATTCCCGCGGAGGATTATCAACGCCATAAAAGCCTACATTTTTCCCATTCACAACAATCGGACCAGCTACTAAGGTTTGAATCCCCTGCGGTTTTAACACATTATATATTGGTTCACTGATTTTCTTATACTCTTCGAGGTCATAAATCAATATATTGTTGTATTTTTCAAACTCTTCAAACCATAAATAAATACCGTCTTCGGATGATACATTCTTTAGATTGTCTATTTCCGCTGTAACTCCGGGTCTGCAGTACTCATAGGTATTATCATACGTTCCATCCAGATTGTCCTCAAAAATATAGGCCCTGTCTGATTTTAGTGTTAAACACATGTACTCTAGAATTTGATTAATAATTAACTCTGGAGAGTTTGCTGAAGACGCAAATCTCATCATTTCCGCTATAAAATCGTTGGGATTAATTTCAATCATCATATACTCCTTTATGTATGTTACTAAGTTTTTCGATACCTTGTTATTATAACTTAAAATGGAATTCAAGTACAATACTAATCCACAATTATCTCAGATTTATTTTGCAAATTCCTCCTGCTGGTACTGCCTCAGCACACGATTGTAAAAGGTTCGCACGGCAGGAGCCATGTTATCCGGATTCAGGGTGGCAATCCCAATAATCCGGCAGGCGTCCGGCATCACCGGAAAACAGTCCACCTCGTAGGGAATATCATTCATAACCATCTCCGGCATGAGGCAGATTCCAAAACCGTTGGCAACCATAACGATGGTGGACAAATCATCTACCACATGATAATGGGACTGTACATTGAGGTCATTTTCTTTCAAGAAGTTTTGAATATCGGCATCGGTACTCTCCCGCTGGGTTACAAACTGGCAGTTCCGCATTTCTTCGATTCCCATGGGTTCCCGGGACTGGCGGCTCCCTTTCGGCACAACGCACAAAAGGGGATCTCTGTACAGCGGTTCAATGGGAATGTCAGCCGCACTGGATACCGACAAAAATCCCAAATCCACAACACCATTTTTTATCCAGTACACAACATCGTCATAAGTACCCTGAAAAATCTCGATACGGATACCGGGATACTCCTCCTCAAAGGAATGCATCAGCTCCGGAAGCCAGTTGGTACAAACACTGGAAAAGCAGCCCACCTTCACCTTTCCCTGTTTCAAACCGTTAAATTCTGCAATTGCCTGCTGAAGGCTCTCATCACTGTTGAGCACCGCATTGACATAAGGAAGGAGACGTTCTCCATAGTTGGTCAGCGTGACACCATTTTTACTTCGGTTCAACACGGAGAATCCCAGTTCCGTCTCCAGTGCAGACACCGCATGGCTGATGGCAGATGGCGTCAGACCTAAGAGGTCCGCAGCTTTGCGAAAACTCCCCTGCTCTGCTACTGTTTTAAATACCTGATATGTCAGTAATGTCACCACTGTTTCCTCCTTTTGTTCCGCCTTTGTAATTTCAGTGCCTGCTGTGATTTTGTGCCAATACCGGTTTCCTTCGTCTGTTTTTTGGCATCACGTTGCATCCTCTTCGGATTCTTTTTCGCCTTTTTTACAACAGTTGCCACAGCTGGACTAAAGCGCAAACTGTAATAATTTTCAAGAATATATTCTTGCACCTCGTAATCTTTTGGTTCTGCACCAAAGGTCACTTTGGCAACATATAGTTTACCATCTTCAATTCTCTCAAAGACTCCTATCCAAAAAGGTTCTTCGAAAAATACGGTTAGTTTGCTAATTACTTTGCCCATGACAATCCCTCCTTAATTGATTGATGAGCAAAGAATGATGCGTTTTTATCTTTGCATTTACATTATAAACTAAAATAGTGTTCAAGTACACACTAATTCTTAACTATTTTCGACGCTCTTTTGCCTGCGCCACGGATTTATAATCTTTTCACATCTACATATGTTGTACTTTTTCCCGCTCCGATTTTCGCAATCTTTCCTTCATCAGTCAACTTCTTTAGAGCTCTCTCAACCGTCTTTTGACTAAGTTCCGGACAAAGTGTCATAATATCTGACTTTCCTAGTTTCACCAACGAACGTTCAATAATACTGTACACTCTTTCCGGCGAGGTCATTTTTTTCTTTCCGAGTAAAACAAAACGTTCTTCGAAATCCTTATACGCATTAATAATAGTTCCCAAAGTGTATTTTATAAATGGCATATAATCGTTAGTATTTTCGTGCCAATCAATGGAACTATCCTGTAATATTTCATAATATGTCTCCTTCGACTTCTCTACCACCATTTCAATACTGATATATTTCCCTACTAAGTATCCTGCCTTATACAAAAGCAGCAAAGTTAAAAGTCTTGACATTCTTCCGTTTCCGTCGCCAAAAGGGTGAATACAAAGAAAATCAAGTATTACACACGGAATAATCAATAATGGGTCAATATTCGTATGATGTATCGCATCTTCATACTGGTTGCATAATGTCTCAATGTATTCTTTCGTTAATACTGCCGGAATGGGTTGGAATCTTACACTTTTATTTCCAAATTCATCCTCTTCTTCAATGTAGTTATCTACTATTTTGTAATGTCCGCCATTACTTGTTTCCGAATAACTGTAGAGATATTTATGCAAAGTTAATATATCATTCGGCTTTAACTGTATGTAGGAATAATTATCATGAATCATTCCCAACACTTCTCTGTAACCGGCAATTTCTTTCTCGTTTCTATTCCTTGGTTCACTCTTCTTCTGTACGATTTCCCTTAATCTTTTATCAGATGTATAAATCCCTTCAATCTTATTGGAAGCTTCCGTACTCTGTATCCTAGCCACTTCCATCAATTTATCCAACATTTTGGGTTGTGTCTCTATATACAATTCCTGTCTCCCTTTGTGCTCATGAAGCACAGAAATCATATTCATAACCTCAATAGTAATTGGCATTTTCTCTATTGCTCTATAATTAATCTCTTTCATAGTCACCACTTTCCTTTCTACCCCATTTTAGTAAAAATGACATAGAATATCAATGTCTTTCTACACCATTTATAATTTTTCTACCCCATTTATCTGCTTTTGGGGTAGAAAACAAAATTAAGGGGTAGAAAAGAAATCTACACATAATTATTCCCAAATTCTGTCGGCGTATATCCGAATTCACGAACAAAAGCCTTACCGTTCCTAGAGTTGAAAAACGCAAAAATAGGTT
Source organism: Eubacterium sp. (assembly GCA_022767895.1). Lineage (GTDB taxonomy): Bacteria > Bacillota > Clostridia > Lachnospirales > Lachnospiraceae > Eubacterium_F. The sequence continues at coordinate 2,165 of JALENH010000284.1, read as the reverse complement.
GTATTCTAGCTAGATTATGGGTATACTATATATTAGAAAGGTGGTAATGCATATGACAATAGATACCAATACAATGATTTCTATTACAGAAGCAAATCAAAATTTTTCAAAGGTAACTAAACTTGTAGATGAACTTGGAACAGCTGTAATTCTTAAAAATAATACGCCAAGATATCTTGTAATCGATTTTAGCAAAGCAGACCAGGAAAGCAATGCCTCTGATGAAGATGTTTTGTCAATATCGAATCGAATACTAAAACAAAACAAAGAAGCTTTTGAGGTTCTTGCTAAATGATAATTCTTTCTAAAGAACAAATTCTTATGCTTCACAGCTAAGCGATACCATCCTATCTGTTGCCGCTGGTAAGTTAGATACAACAGATATTTTGAAATGGATCATAGCACATCAAAAGTAAAAATCGGAATTTGTTGATGCTCTCAAGAGAATTTTATTGATATTTTCTTTTACTTGGTATATACTATGTATATACTAAGTGTAAGGAGGTTTCTATATGCAAGCACAAGTAAAAGAATGGGGAAATAGTCAAGGAATCAGACTGCCAAAAGAAGTATTAAAAAGTGCCGGAATCGCATTGAATGAAATTTTGGATGTTACGGTATCAAATGGTGTAATTACTTTAATGAAACCTTTTCGTCATAAAACTTTGGAAGAGAGGGCTGCTGAGTTTGATGGAAAGCTAATGCTTGATGGCGAATATGATTGGGGTGAACCTGTCGGAAGAGAGGTATGGTAATGGGATTTTTACATCAAGGAGATATTCTTAAGATTGAAAAAATTAAACATCCCGTATTGGTGGTTAGTAAGGATTTTTTTAATATGAGTGGTGAAATAATTGGATGTCCAATTATTAGAAATTCTACTCCGGGTCCGCTTCATATATGGATGGCAACAGAAGAAAATGAAGGTTATATACAATGTGAAAAACTGGCATTGTTAGATATGTCTCTTCGCGGTTACAAGAAAGTAGATAGATTGCCAATTTCAGAAATAATTAACGTATCTGATGCTATTCAGGGAATTTTTGAATACATTTGATGAGAATTCTAATATGAGAAAAAATTTGTAAGCGAGGTGTTGAAAATGAAAGTTGAATTGAGAAAATGGTCGTTTGCAGATAAAGAATCTTTAATAGAAATGTGCAATAGGATAGATAGAAACTATTTATCTGACAGAATACCTAATCCATATACAAACCAATCTGCAGAATGGTGGCTAAATATGGTAAAAGAAAACGAAGGAAAAAAAGGTGTGTTCCGAGAAATAGTTGTAAACGATAAAATAGTAGGGACTATTTCAGTGGAACAAAAAGAAGATGTTTATCGAAAAGATGCTGAAATTGGGTATTATTTATTGCAAGAAGAATATTCAAAGGGAATCATGACAGAATCAGTAAAACAGATCTGTGAAATTGCATTTCAGGAATTAGATATCATTCGCATTACAGGATTGGTATATGAACCGAATATTGCATCCAGAAAAGTTCTTGAAAGAAATAGTTTTATTCTTGAAGGAATAATGAAAAATGCAGTTATAAAAAACGAGAACATATTTGGTCTTTGTATTTATGGAAAACTAAAATAAATTCCAGTTTGGTGAGGCAACTTTTCAACGAAAGAGGATGAATACAAAAAGTTCAAGGAGAAGATCTCTATCATGAAGTTAATTTGTATATTTCACCAAAGCCAATCATCTCAACAAAAAAATGAAACTTTTCAGGGCATCAGTTCCTTTACACTACATATCATCGCCATGCTTCTAATGCTGTGCGACCATTTTGGGGCGACTATTCTTTCCCAATACGTCTGGCTCACCTGGGTAGGCAGGCTTGCTTACCCCATCTTTGCCTTTATGCTGGTGGAGGGCTATTTCCACACCCGCAATTTGAAAAAGTATATGGGACGGCTGCTCTTTTGGGCAATCCTCTCCGAACTGCCCTTCAATCTGATGTACGGAGGCAGCCTGATCTATCCCTTCCATCAAAATGTACTTTGGACATTCCTGTTGGGACTTTTGTTTATTACCGGCATTGAAAAAATGCGCCATAAAGGAAAGCCTCTGCTGACGATTATCGTCTTTTTGCTTTCAGCAGCCGCAGGCTATGTGCTGGGTTTCCTTGCTATGGTAGATTATTTTGGATATGGAA
>JALENH010000267.1 GCA_022767895.1 Eubacterium sp. | reverse complement strand
CGGTGGCAAACGAGTATTTGGTAAGACAAGAATGTTGATTTATATTGCCATTATGGCTGCAATAACTTATCTAATCCGTGTGCTCCCGATTACGGTGTTCCGGAAAAAAATTACATCCATATGGCTGCAATCCTTTCTGTATTATGTACCTTATGCGGTATTGGCAGCATTGACTTTTCCGGCAATTTTCACGGCTACAGGAAATGTAGTGACGTCGGTTACGGGTACGGTAGTTGCTCTGATTCTTGCGTATTTTGATACCGGTTTGGTGATTGTAGCGGTAGGAGCGGTTGTTGGGGCCTTGGTTGCCGGATTATTTTAGAAATGGAGGTTCGTATGAAAAGATTAGTTGTTTTACTTCTTTTGGCCAGTGTGCTTTTGAGCCAGCCGGAAGCAAAGATTTATGCAAAAAAGAAAGCATTGTCTTCTTATTCCACAAAATCTTACAATTGGGGACTTGGGCTGAATACCCAACATAAGAAACCGGGAGGCAGTGGACCGGCTGGGTGGAAATTGAAAAAGGACGGTGCTTATTATACGGGGAAATGTTCCAAAAAGAATAAGGTGATTTATCTCAGCTTTGATTGTGGATATGAGGCAGGGTATACAAAAAAAATACTGGATACCTTAAAGAAGAAAAAGGTGAAGGCAATCTTTTTTGTGACCGAGGATTATATAAAATCCCGGCCCGGCCTTGTGAAACGGATGAAACGGGAAGGACATCTGGTGGGAAATCACACTTGTCACCACCCAAGGATGGCAGGCCTCAGTGTGAAGCGAATCAAGCAGGAGATTCGTGGCTGTGAAAAAACGATGAAAAAATTGACGGGCTACAAAATGGACCGGTTCCTGCGTCCACCAGAGGGGAATTTCAGTATACGGAGTGTAAAGGTGGCACAGAGTCTGGGATATGCTACAATTTTCTGGAGTCTTGCCTATTATGACTATGACACCGCTCACCAACCCGGGAAAAATTATGTGATTAATAAGTTTAAAAAGTATTACCACAACGGTATGATTCCATTGGTGCATACTTGCTCAAAGTCCAATACGCAAGCACTTTCAGAGGTGATACGCTTCTTGAAAAAGAAAGGGTTCCGCTTTGGGACTTTGGATGAATTTGTAAAAATCAAGAAAAACAGTTGACGAATGGAAAAAATATGGTATAATTTATGTTAGTGCGAAAAAATACCCAATCAGTTGTATTGAAGCACAATCTACAACTGGAGGGAGGTAAGGTGTGATACAATGTCTAGTGTAACAGTTAAAGAAAACGAATCATTGGATAGTGCATTGCGTCGTTTTAAAAGAAACTGCGCAAAAGCTGGTATTCAGCAGGAGATTCGTAAGAGAGAGCATTATGAAAAACCAAGCGTAAGACGTAAGAAAAAGTCTGAAGCAGCTCGTAAAAGAAAATACAAATAATAAGCACATATGAGAAGGTCTGTTTTCATAGAATTATGAAGACAGACTTTTTCTTTTGATGTGAACGGGGACAAAGAGAAAATCATACAATAAAAGAAAAGCGCAGAGTGATTTTATGGGACGAATCTCAGAGAAGCTGGAACTGGCCCCGGACATATTGGATGGTGCAACAGTTGTTAATCTCTATGGAAAAGATATGGCACTGGTAGAAAATTATCAGTCGATTATTGACTATTCTCCGGAGCAGATTAAACTCCAGGGAAAGCACGTCAAATTATTGATTCAGGGAAATCATCTGAAGATTGACCGATTTACACTGGATGATTGCAAAATATATGGAGATATTTGCCTTGTAGAATATATTCAGACATAAGGGGGAATTGCATTGAAGTGGCTTAGAGGGTATGTGATCTGCATTTCCCACCGGGGAGCATGGGAACGCTTTATGAATATGTGCCGCCATCACAGGATTAATTTGTGGAAGATTCAAAGGGACGGGGAAGTATGCTTTTCCCTTTCTGCCAGAGATTTTAAAAAAATCCAGCCCATGGCGAGAAAAACGGGGATTTGTCCCCACATAAAGCAAAAGAAGGGGCTCCCCTTTTTTCTATGGCAGATGAAGACGAACTGGACCTTTTATTCCGGCTTTGTCCTGTTTCTTCTGTTGCTTTCCTTATTATCTTCCTTTGTATGGGAAATTCAATTTCGGGGGCAGTGTACATATACAAAAGAAATGCTGTTAAAAACAGTGAATTCGATGCAGATTCATCGAGGCATGAAACGAAGCCGCCTTGTTTGTGATGATATTGAAAAAAATATCCGGGAGGTTT
>JALENH010000265.1 GCA_022767895.1 Eubacterium sp. | reverse complement strand
GACTGCAAGGAAGGATTTTTCCTGAATGGGCGGAATGTAAAAATCAATGGTTCCTGCGAGCACCATACACTGGGAGCACTGGGTGCTGCCATGAACCGGGAAGCCCTTCGCAGGCAGTTGAAAACCATGCAGGATATGGGTATCAACGCCATCCGCAGTGCCCACAATATGCCCGGCGTGGAGTTGATGGAACTCTGTGATGAGATGGGACTTCTTCTCTATACGGAAAGTTTTGATATGTGGGAAAAATGTAAAACCGATTATGATTATGGCAACTATTTCAAGGAATGGTGGAAAAAGGATCTCACTAGCTGGGTACGGCAGGACCGCAATCACCCCTCTGTGTTCATCTGGGGCATCGGCAATGAGATTCACGATATCAACTTTGACCGGGGACTGGAAGTTACCCGGATGCTTCGCGACGCTGTGAAAGAGCTGGATTACTATGGCAATGCCGTCATCGGCATGGGTTCCAATATTATGGGAGGCGAAGGTGCCCAGACCTGTGCTGCAGAAGTGGATCTCGTTGGCTACAATTATATGGAGCATCTCTATGATGAGCATCACGAAAAATACCCGGACTGGTGCATTTTCGGCAGCGAAACTTCTTCCACACTGCAGAGCCGGGGCATTTACCATTTCCCGTTGACCAATCGTCTTCTCACCTATGACGACGGTCAATGCTCCTCCCTCGGTAACTGCACCACCAACTGGGGTGCCAAAAATACCGATGTGGTTGTGAGTGCCCACAGAGACCGGGATTACTGTTTTGGACAGTTTATCTGGAGCGGTTGGGATTACATCGGTGAGCCCACTCCGTATTTTACAAAAAACTCTTACTTCGGGCAGGTGGATACCGCCGGTTTCCCGAAGGACAGCTATTATCACTACATGGCAGAATGGACGGACTACAAGGAAAACCCAATGATTCATCTGCTTCCCTACTGGGATTTCAATGTGGGGCAAAAAATTGATGTACGGGTTTTCTCCAACGCACCGAAGGTGGAACTTTTCTTCAACGGAGAATCGAAAGGAGCACAGACCATCGACCATGCCCATGGAACAGAACTTGCGGGAGATTGGCAACTTACCTATGCGCCGGGGGTTTTGAAGGCCGTTGCCTATGATGAGGAGGACCACATCATAGCCACAGAGGAACAGCGTTCTTTTGGCGACGCTGCCAGCATCCTGCTGAAACCGGACAAAGAAAAACTGCTTGCCAACGGAGAAGATCTTCTCTTTGTGGAAATCAATACACTGGATGAAAATGGTACCTTTGTGGCCAACAGCCGCAGCCGTGTCCACGTCTCCGTAACCGGGGCCGGACGCCTCGTGGGCCTGGACAATGGTGACAGTACCGATTACGATCAGTATAAAGGCACCAGCCGCCGTCTTTTCAGTGGGCGCCTGCTGGCAATCATCGCTGCCAAGGCGGAAAGTGGCGATGTCCGGATTGAGGTAACTTCTCCCGGACTGCAGACCGCCACATTGACAATACCTGCAGTGGAAGCACCGGTTCGCTCCGGCATCTCCTGTCAGATGGAGAACCGGGAAACCGGAGAGGGAAAGGAATATGAAATTCCGGTCCGCAAAATTGAGCTTACCAACCACGGCAGCAATCATTTGGATGAGAACCAGACAGACACTACGGTAACTGCCCGGATTCTTCCGGAAAATGCCACCTTCCGCGAAATTTCGTTCAAGGCGGTGACACTGGATGGCGTAGAGAGCAACAGCGTGAATATCGAAGTGGACGGTGAAACTGCCACTATCCACGCACTGGGCGACGGGGAATTCCGCCTCTGCTGTACTTGCAGCAATGGTGGCGACGTGGCAGAAGTAATGTCCGAACTGGAATTTGACGTCACGGGCCTTGGCGAGGCAACACTGAATCCTTACAAAATGGTCAACGGTATCAATTACGCTGACTGCACCAGCGAGGCAAAACTCAGTTTCCAGGGCGGTGTTTATATTACAGACGAAAAACGCACCCGCTTCCTTTTCGAGAATGTAGATTTTGGGGAATATGGCTCTGATGAGATTCACGTGCCAATCTTCTCTTTTGAAGATGAACTTCCCATCGAAATCTGGCTCGGCGATTCCGAGGATGGCGGTACCTGTCTCGTGAAAGACAAGTATCAGGCCAAGAGCTGGTACAACCACTATCAGGAAAATGTATACAAGCTGCCGCAGCGGATTAAAGGCGTACAGAAAATATCCATCGTCGTTTATCCGTCCATCAAGCTGTCCCTGCAAGGCTTTTACTGCACGGCCCTGAGCAAGGCTTACGGCAAGGTATACGCCATTGAAAACAATACGATTTCCGGCGATATGTTCACGGTGGGTGAGAAAACCATTACCGATATCGGCAACAATGTGACACTGGAATTTGAGCATATGGACTTTGGGGAAGACGGGCCCGACAGGATTACAATCTGTGGTCACTCTCCGATCCCGGTCAACACCATCCATGTCCGTTTCTTCGGCGAGGATGGCACCGAAATTAATCATATGGCAGAGTTCCCACAAAGTGATGGCTACCAGGAACTGACCTTCCCAATCACGGATTTCAAAGGCTCCGGCAAAGTGAACTTTATCTTTATGCCGGGTAGTAAGTTTGACTTTGACTGGTTCCAGTTCCAAAAGCGCGACTGAGGAACGCAATCCTAAAAAAGGAATTCCGGGCAACTTATTTTCGAGTTGCCTGGAATTCTTTTTTTTGAAACTTTTGACTACGCCAGCGGTTTATAACTTCTTCCATCCTCCGAATCGGAAAAAGTAGAGTCACTGCGATTTTCTGGTTTGGTAAAGTGGAATTTCTTTTCATGTTTTGTATGAAGAAAAACTCCCCATTCAGTGTAGACATCCGGATTCTTCACAATCACCTCATCCACTTCACTTTCCGCAAACGACAAAGCACCTAACAACAACATAGATTTGGGAAGCTCCAGCAGTCCACCTCGTATTCCATAAAAGGACTCCGCATACACGGTATGAATTCCTTCTTCTATCACAATCTTTTCATACTTTTTCCCGTCTTCCATCCATGCTGCCACCCCCAGAGAAGGAGTCCTCTGCTTCGTTCTTGCATACTCCACCGCCTCCGGTATCTCCGTCCAGTCACCACCAAGGACGCTGACCGGATATTTCCCCAATGAATTCGGGATAACTAACGTATCCTCTTTTGTTTTTAAACTAATAATACGAGCCTTATTATCCTTTATCTGACAAATCAGCCGGGTATAGTTTTTTCCCTGAATGGAAATGTTTTCAAATTTCAAATATGTCCCATCCACGTTATTAATCTCAACCGAATCAAGTTGGGAAGCTATGTCGGGATATACCTTTTTGTCATATTTTCCGAGCCATATGACTTCCATACCGATTACCAAACACAAAACAATCAGAATACAATACTTTTTCTTCAACCTATCTCCCCCCATTCTTTCCCAAAGGATACGCAATTACTTTCTCTTTGTTTTTCGTGTATAAGACTCCATCCACGGAAGTATAATTGGGATTTGCCTTATCAACCTCATATTTTTCGCAACCTTTCATATTCTCCAGTGCTCCGGGGTATATTTTTTCCAGAGAACCGGGAATCGTTACGGATGTAATCTGATGGCATCCATAAAAAGCACCTGCTCCCAAAGAACGAGTTCCATCCAGAATTTTTACACTTCCTTTTTTCCCAATCATGCAGCCATATACACTGCGAACATTACCATTACCGGGGTCAACCTCATACAAAATTCCCTGCTCGGATTTAAGATATGGATTTCCCTCCTCCACTTCCAGTTTCTCCAAGGCCGGAAAAAGAGAAAAGGGATTTTCCGACATTTCCACTTCTCCCGTATCCCGCTCCTGCTCCATGATCCGTGCCCACTTACCAAAGGAAAGAATCTTAAGGTTCTTATTGGTTCGGTTTCCGGTTCTCACTCCACATCCCGGCTCCTGCTCCAAAATATTGGAACGTTCTGATAAATTTCTTCCAAATCCCCAAACACCGTGAACATACCCCCTTGTTCCACTCTCATCGAGCAAAATGTCGGTTTCCTCAGAGGGTAGTTCCTGTACTATATGAACCGAGGCATTTACTTCCTTTTCCGTTCCCCTTTTTACGATACTTATTCCCAAAACGAGAGCAATCACAAAAAAGAAGAGAAGTATCCCTGTAATGATTTTCTGTTTCAAAAAATCCCTCCATCCTAATTACCATTATCATATTTCTTATACACACTATACGGAGCATACGAAGCACCACTATTTCTACCATCAACGGATGTAATATATTTTTCAATATTAATCAATTTAAATTGGCCCTGCTCTTTGACCGGCGAAAATTCTTTTGAAGTTCCCGATGGCTTAGAAGCCGCAGTGTATTTTTTTATAGCAAGATTTACCGCCTTTTGCGCACTAGACCAACGTAGAGATAGATATGACGTATTATCCGCATCAATAGCCTTATTAGACGAGTTATGCTTTACCCTAGTTCCTGAAAAGGTAGCTGAGCTGTGAGCAAATGCATCTGCCAACGTATGAATTGCCATTCCCCAAACAAATGCCCGCTTTGTTCCAGACGAAGGGTTTGAAGAATAAAACCTGTTTTTTCCTTCATCATATTCTGTCCATGGAATACTATTCACATCTTTTTGAATTCTACTAATCACAGTGTTTGACAAATCACCAGGTGATTTTACAGCGGCTTTGGAAACTATTGAATTCGCAACTCTAGTCTCATAAATATAAGCAGCCACATAATTACAAAATTCTTGTCCCGCATAATTTTTACGAAAATAACCATGCCACCATGGATTGTAATCCATACCTGAAATCATATATATATTGCCCGCCACGCCGTCTTTGCGTTTTTCAACAAAATATTTTCTATAATTTTGAGCAATATCATTAAATCGCGCTCCCTTTTTTACATTGCCATAATCACTAACCAAATTTTCATGATTTCCCGCTGTCCAACAACCTTCTACACAACCAGTATCCTCAAATACTGTTATCCTATTTGTATTATTGGGGGTTAGTCCCGTTTTGTTACAAGAATCA
>JALENH010000168.1 GCA_022767895.1 Eubacterium sp. | reverse complement strand
TTGCCTTCTCAACTGCATAGTATGTTCCGTATGCCATCCGAACCGGTTCTTCCGAATACTGCAAATAACGACCGGTATAATAATCCGGACTATCAATGTATACAGCATAAACCTCTGTTTTCGATTCACTGGTAAATACGACGATATATCTTCCATTCCCATCATTCTTTATGTCGTGCAAATCAAATCCTGTCAAATCGACATCATAAATTTCACACAACTGTTTTGCTTCTTCCTCTACCATCTCCCTATCATTCTTGTACTCCGACACAGGTGTATCTACAAATCTTTCCACCGGATCGTACTCCGCATAGCACGCAATGGTCACAATCGTAGCAAGCAGGAAAAAGCAGGAGAATATCGCTACCATAACTATTTCAAACGATCTCATTTTATAGGAATAACGCACCGATACTTTCTGTCGTTCCTGTGTCCGATAACGGTTTAGAAAAAAAGAAGCAATTAGCAAACCAATACAGAGTAAATGCACAAAAAAACCAATGCCCAGATGAGCAACGCTTGTATTTGTAAAATCAAGTACAACGCAATCACTGACGATGAGCAGCACTCCAAATACTCCTGCCGGAATAAGCGGAGGCCACCACCGATTTACAAAATGCAGTCCTACTGATGCCAACAGCAGGGCAACACACACAACTGCCAGAATGATAAGAACGGTTTGTTCACGATCTGAAATCCCGCTTCCCCATGTCCTTTGCACAAGAAGAGCAATATCCCCTTCATCCTTATATACATCCGTGTTATATTGCACATTATAATATTCACCTGCCAGCCGCACAGCCGGCGTAAACATAGCAACAAGTGCAGCAATCCCGAGCATAATAAACGAATATATTTTACTTACCCGCTCTTTTTTTAGCTTTCTTTTGTCTGATACATTCATCCCTGGTATATTTATTTTTGCCCCACAGGATTTGCAAAATTGAGCACCGGCACTCAAGGGTGTCCCGCACTTATAACAAAAAGCAGATGCTTCGTTTCCACACACAGGACAAAACTTTGCCCCAACGGATAGTTCATTCCCACAATTGGAACAATTCATAACCTCCACTCTCCTTTGTAAGATTCCTTCCCAAAATTTTACCACAAATATGGCTTATGTTGCTCTTGGCCACCGTATCAAAGAGGCACGCAAGGCAAAAAACGTAACCCAGGAAGCTCTTGCCGGTGCCTGTTCGGTCTCCACATCCCATATCGGGCACATTGAGCGAGGCAGCCGGACTCCATCTCTTGATACTCTGTTCAAGATAGCAACCACATTGGACGTCAGTATGGACTCCCTTCTGTTTGATTCGGTTGGCACGAATCAGCACACCTTTCACAACATTGAAGCCATCCTTCAGGGAGAATCTCCGGAGAAGGTTGAAGCCTACTTCAATGTCATCAAAATTTTGGCAGACCATATTGACAAAATGTAAAAGGACCACTATGTATCAGAATCGCCGCCTCACTGACGTCATTCTAACACAAAGTGGTCCTGTTCGTACTATGCTGCCTGCATAGTAAACACGATTAATCCGCTTGGGAATCCCCCTTTCGGTAATCACGGAATCTCGCTATATAGTAGCCATATTTTGCGGATGGTTTCTTTACGATATCACAGGTAATCTTTTTGCTCCAGAAAACTTCACCTGTGTCCGAGCTTTTTACACCAACATAACGCACAAGCCGGTACTGTCCGTCCCCGGTGGACACTACCGACAACGTCTTTCCGTGAGGAATACCCTCACCCCAATCGCCACTATTGTACCGGACATAACCATCCTCCTTCACGTACAAATAACCGGGAAAAGTATCTCTGTATTCCAATTCATATTTGGCATTTTCCCCAAACAAGTTCCACATTTCCGCCTCTACCTTGGGCTTTGCCACTGTCTCCTTCTCGGTGTACTCTATGAGACCGTCCCGGTATTGCAGATTGTAGTACACCATCATGGTCCGGGCAAGGTTGGAATCCTCTACGTGATCCGCATCTCCCATCAGGGCAAAAAAGTACGTTGTTTCCCCCATCAACGGCTCCAGTTCTTTCTTCATCTGGTCTGTCACAACTTCTGACGGCGCACTTTCCTGTGTCTGTTCTGTCGGTGCTGCCGTGGGAGAAGCCGTCACCTGCGCCGGCTGCGTAGCCTGAGCCGTCGTCCTCTCTCCGGATGGTTTCATCGTATCCTGTCCACTCTTCCCCAGACAAAGCAGAACAACGATGGCAATCACAACACCGACTGCAAGAGCAATCGCTACAATACTTACAATAAGTCCCGCTTTTCCCTTTTTCTTCTCCTCTTTCGGCACAATTCTCTGGCCACACTGTCCACAGAAAATTTCATCTTTTTCCAATTTCTTTCCACATTTTTCGCAAAACATCACACATCCTCCTGTTCCTCTAAGAATACCTCCTGTGCTAACCCCTGTAAATCAAAAGTAACGCACATCCAGTATTTTCCGTTGGCTGTCTCCACTGCATATTTTAACACTTCCTGTTCCTTGTCCATTTCCTTACGGGAATAGGGCGTACCAAACTTCTTCGTAAACTCCGATTGGAGCATGGAAAAGTCCACTCCCTGCACTTCATTGGAAGACCGGAAGGAACCACCCACCTCATACAGGAAACATTGAATACTCTGTATTTTCTCCGTTGTTTTATCCACCTGAATAATATAATCCTCAAAAAAATAGCGGATATAATCCTTCTTGCTCTCCTTATCCCCCGGCATGACAGCCAGATAGGGCTCTGCCTCTGAATAAGGCGCCCCCAGCAATTTAGACAAATCCTTTCGATCCACATGCTCATCCTGCGTGTCACGAATCAGATAGCCATCATACGCCATGTCGCACACACCAATTTCAGAGCCATCTCCCTGTTCTGTCTGGTAGACATGGAGATAAAGCTTGTCCGACTGCAGTCTGAGTGTCCCACGCCCCTTGTCCCGCCCCATGGCGGTCTGGTATGTAAACTCATAAATTTCTTCACTCTTCTTCTGACCGACACACTCGTAAGCATTCTCATACTCTGTCCCCTGGAACTGCAGCATATCAAATAAAACGGTCTGATTGTCGCAGCGGTATATCCATAGGGTAAAAAAATCTTCCACATCATCTTCTTCATCATTTCGGGCTGCGTACTCAGGACTCGCCCAGCACCCCACATATTTCTGATACCGTGTGCCATTTTCCTGCACCGTACTCTGCTGCTCCTCCGTTTCATGAAACCTGCTGCTCCATACAAGAACTCCGACCGCCACCATGAGAAGAAGAAAAAGTCCCCCCACGGCAATCCCCGCTTTTCGCCTGCCATTACCATCCAATGCCCGAATCAGCTCCCGGCCGGAGGCAAAGCGCTTCTCCGGATTAATATTCGTACAGCGCTCCACTGCCTTCCGCCACTTTCCCTCCAGCATTTTTTTGGACGGATGTTCACCGGTCATCATCAGATTCAGAACAATCCCCAGCGAATACATGTCTGCCCGGTCGTCGGTCTGGCACACTCCGTACTGCTCCGGCGCCGCATATCCCGGCGTCCCCAGACATCTTGTATCCTCCACCTGATACAGCTTAAACCTACGGGCACTGTCAAAGTCAAGAAGAACTACCCGGTTCTCCTTCGTAATCATAATATTGTCCGGCTTGATATCACGATGGACAATATCATTTTCATGAAGGATATCCACGATACGGCAAAGCTCCGTCATCACACGATAGGCCTGCTTTTCAGACAATGTCCCCTGGGACAAAATATCTGTCAACGTCAGTCCCTCGATATATTCCATCTCCACCTGGACTACACCGTCTTCCTCCTCGACATGATAAATGGCAGGCAAAGCCTCATCCTTCAACTGTGCAATCATCTGGTAGATTTTGTCAGACCCGGCAAAACATTTCCGGGCACGATAGATACCCTGCCCGGATTTCCACAACGTAACCTGCTTATTTTCCGATTTTTTTAGTGCCTTAACAAAAGTTTTCCTCTCCTCCATAGCAACCTCTCATTTGCTTTTTGCTATTACCTATGTTACACTACCACCGAGGTGAATGCAAATGAAAAAGAAGAATACCGATGATTTGATGGAATCCCTATCTGCTTCCGATAATTTGGATTCCTATATGAAAGAAAACGAAGATTCGCTGATTCAGGAGTCTCTTTCCGATTATCTGGACAGACTGCTCGTCCAGAAAAAGAAGACGAAATCCGAAGTCATCCGCGCCTGCGAATGTGTAGAGGTAACCGGCTATCAAATATTCTCCGGGACAAGGAATCCTTCCCGCAACAAACTGATTGCCTTCGCTTTCGGACTTGAGCTGAATCTGGAAGAAACCAACAAGATGCTCAAATTTGCCGGATTTCTTCCCCTTTATCCGAAATCAAAAAGAGACAGCATTCTCATTTACGCCATTCAACATCAGGAAAATTTTCTCAAAGTCAATGAACGCCTGTATGATGCCGGCGAGGAAACCCTCTAATCGAGTTTCCTCCAACTTAAAGAAAGGAGAATCGAAATGAAAATTGGAATCATCGGCGCAGGTAACATTGCACGTTCAATTGCCTACGCCATCAATGGACTGGGAGACGGCTACGAAGCATATGCCGTTGCATCCCGAGATTTACAAAAAGCAGAAGTCTTTGCAAAAGAGCACTGCGTAAAAAGAGCCTACGGAAGTTATGAGGAAATGGTTCAGGATGAAAATGTCGATTTGGTGTATATCGCCACCCCTCACTCCCATCATTTTGAACATATGAAATTGTGTTTACAATATCGAAAGCCTATGCTCTGCGAGAAAGCATTTACCATGAATGCTGCTCAAGCAAGAGAAATTCTGGCAGAAGCAGAGAAAAAGAAAGTCTTCCTGACAGAAGCAATTTGGACACGCTATATGCCAAGCAGAAAAATGATCAATAATCTGATTCAGGAAGGAATTATCGGAACTTTACATTCTCTTCAGGCAAATCTCGGATATCCCATGGCACATCTCGACCGCATGAAAAAACTGGAGTTGGCAGGCGGTGCCCTACTGGATTTATCTGTATATCCGTTGAATTTTGCTTCTATGGTATTGGGAAACGACATCGAAAGAATAGAGGGAAATTGTCAGAAACTCCCGACAGGAGCCGATTGCCAAGACAGTATTGTACTCTTTTACAAGGACGGAAAAATGGCACAGCTCTATTCCACCATGATGTCTGCCACCAATCGCCTCGGAGTGATTTATGGAGAAAAGGGGTATATCGAAATAACGAACATCAACAATTGTGAGAAAATTTCTGTATTTGATAACGAACATGTTTGTGTCCGTGAAATAGAAGTCCCCCGTCAGATTAACGGTTATGAATACGAACTGATTGCTTGCCGTGAAGCCTTGGAACAGGGTGCTTTGGAGTGTCCTCATATGCCTCATTCCGAAACCATCCGTATAATGGAGTGGATGGATGAATTAAGAAAGCAATGGAATATCGTATTTCCAGGGGAGTAGCAAACTCCCCTGATTTATTCTAAAATAATCTGTTATTTCTTCCCCTGTTTTTTCACCACATTTTTCATCATTTCCACCTTCGCCTTCTCCTGCGGACTCATATCCTTTGTGAGAATTTCAAGCAGAATTTTCGTCTCCTCCGGCGTAAAGGACATATTGTGGCTTTTCAGTTGAGACGTAGCCTTCATGAGAAGGGGCGCTGCATCCTTCATATTCTTTCCCTTCATCCCCTCTGCCAGTTCCTTCATCACTTGGATCTTCACCGGGTGCATCGTCTTAAAGACATCATACTGTTCAAAAATCGACTCCTTCATATTCTCCGTCCTCTCCCTTCTTGTCATTCTCAGGAGCCTGTTCCCCGGACACATCCGAATCCGGAGGGGAACTCTGCATCATGGCCATCATGGAGGATACCATATCAAGCGTTTCCTGCTCTTCCGCCGGCAACATGGCTTTTAACAAATCAAAAGGATCCGAGGGGGCTTCCCCCGCCATCTCCTGTGCCTGCTGCATCGACTGCATGACCTGCATCATCTCCATCATGCGGCGCATCTGGAAAAACTGCAGAAACATATCCAGTATTCTCCGCTCTCTCTCACATGAAAACGGTCGCACCGCTGACAAAAGACCTTCCATATCAATCTGCTCCCCGACAGAAACATCAAAAAAAGGGATAGCCGCTTTCAATACCTGCACACTGCGTGTATTATGCATTCGACTATCCCATTCCATCATATCTGTCCCCGCCTTCAAACAAGCTCATTCGATTCCTGCCATCCATTCCGGGCAGGTATTCCATTATATGCGAGGAAAAGAAAAAGTATACAACGATTATGAATATTTCAACCGGTCCGGTGTAATTCCCGTCAGCACGTTATCCAGAAAACGTTCTGCCAGATACTTCGCCATGGGCAGATTCTGATCCAGATAATTACCACAGGCCTCTGGTGCTGCTCCCGGTATTTCCCCCTCGTAAAGGCGGATAAAATCGTACATCTCCCGAAGCAATGGTACAATGTCTTCGGACTCATAATCACCGGCTAAAAGCAGGTAAAATCCTGTCCGGCAGCCCATGGGGCCAAAGTAGATTACCTTATCTCCCCACTCTTCATGATTGCGGAGAAAAGTAGCCCCCAGATGTTCAATCGTATGCATCTCGGCAGTATTCATCACCGGCTCAAAATTCGGTCTCGTCATACGTATATCAAAAGTTGTCACCACATCCTGTCCGGTGCTGTCCTTCCGGCTTACATATACGCCCGGCAGAAGTCTCATGTGATCCACCGTAAAACTCGCTATTGTTTCCATTCCGTCTATCTCCTTTCGCTGTTACTCAAATCTGCATTATTCAAAATACACATCGACTCTCTTTTTCGGAATCAGGTTCTGAATCAAATCCAGCACTCGGCTGGATGCATTACCATCATCTATCGTGTTGTATTTTTTCTTGAATTTCTCATACCGTTCTGCATAAACTTCCGGGTCATAATTGCGGATATCATCGATAAGTTCCTCGGTGGTGGTAGAAATCGGTCCCGGCATCTCCTTGCTGTAGCTGAAGTAAAAACCACGCAGTTCATTTTTGTACTTGTAAAAATCATAGGCAAAAAAGAACATGGGCCGGTTCATGATACTGTAGTCAAACATAACCGAGGAGTAATCCGTCACCAGAATGTCCGACACCAGAAACAGTTCTGCAATATCCCGGCTCTGGTCAAAATGATAAATGAATCCCTCATAGGGCGACCAGTCGATGGCATCCATAATCAGATAGTGATATTTCACAATCATGATATACTCATCCCCCAGCTCCTGCTGCAGTTTTTCAAAGGAAATCTGTGGGCGGAATTCATACTTATCATCTTCCGAAAACTCATCATCACGCCAGGTCGGTGCATAGAGAATAATTTTCTTGTCCTCCGGCAGTCCCAGTTTCCTGCGGTAACTGCGGATTCCCTCCGGTGTATTTTCCCGGAACAAAATATCATTTCGCGGATAACCGATTTCCAGCATTTCCTTGTGGAAATCAAAAGCCCGCCGAAAGGTCTCTGTGGAAAATGGATTCTGGGAAATCAAATAATCCCATGTATGAACATTTTTCGTAAAATGTTCCTTGTAGGAATCGATATCATTCTCTCCTACCATGAACACATCTTCCATATCCAATGCCAGCTTTTTAAGGGGTGTACCGTGCCAAGTCTGAATGTAGTACGTCCCTTTGCGGCGCACTAGAAACTCCGGCTGTCTCGTATCAAACACCCACACCTTCGCCGTCGCCATATAGTACAGATAACGAAAACGGCCATACTGCACCTGTCTGCTCATACCGGGAATATTGTACTTTTCATTTTCATAAAACCAGATACAATCCCAGTTCATATCATAGCCATTGGCCATGAGATACTCATAAATATGTTTCGGATTGCCCGAATAACTTTTGCCAAGGCTGCTGTCAAAGACAATACGGTTCTGCTTCACAGGGCACAAGCGGCACATCATATAATAAATAACAACTACAATTTGTTTTACCAGATGGTATACCTTCTTACGCACTGCATTTTCCTCCTTGTCTTCTACTCTTCTACATGACTCATGCCAATCTCGCGTTCACCGAACACTTTCTCAATGACACGCTCCGAGGCATGACCGTCATCCACGCTACAGAATCTCTCATAAAATTCTTCATAGCGCTCTTTGTAAGTTTCTGTTATGGCATCCATGTTGTGCAGAGCATCCACTACCGCATCGTTGGTACGGAGGATTGGACCCGGCAATTCCTTGTCCATATCCATATACATACCTCGGATTTCATCTGCATATTCATCATAGTCATAAGCATAGAACAAAATTGGTCTCTTCAGGTTCGCAAAATCAAAGAACACGGAAGAATAATCGGTAATACAAATATCGGATGCCAGATACAGTCTGGATACATCCTCATACTGGCTGCCATTGTACACAAATCCCTCGTACTCCGTCAAATCCAGAATGTCCGCAATATAATAATGAGTACGCAGAAGGATAACGCTGTCATTACCAAACTCCTTCTGGAGGCGTCCCAAATCCAGAGCCAGTGTGAATTTATACTTGCCACGGTCATAGAACTGGTTGTCACGCCAGGTCGGTGCATAGAGAATGACACGCTTGCCCTCCGGAATTCCCAGCTCTTTCTTCACTTCAGATGCAATCTCATCTTTGTTCTCCGCATAGAGAATATCATTGCGCGGATAACCATATTCCAAAATCTTATCCCGGTTGTAAACAAAAGCGCGCTCAAACACATCCGTAGAAAAACGGTTGGCAGAAATAAGATAATTCCACTCTCTTCCATGTTTGTAAAACAGCGTCTTGTGGTTCTGGCTGGCAGAAGTAATGTCATCCATATCAAATGCCAGTTTCTTCAAAGGAGTACCATGCCATGTTTCCAAAAACACAACGCCCGGACGTTTCGTATTCCATGCCGGCTGACGCACATTGAAAATGCGGTAACCGCACCGGGAAGCGTAATACACATAGCGGAGACTGTTCATCTTCACTCTCGTATGCTTTCCACTTTTCGCCAGAGCCGGCGACTTTTTATTCAAAACCCAGATGTAACGGTACTTATCACCACGGGTTTTCTGCAAATATTCGTACAAATATTTCGGGCTGTCGGAATAACTTTTTCCAAAAAAGCTCTCGATGAATACCCAGTCACGGCGCAGCGGCATTTTCTTGAAAATTTTGCGCTCCAGAACCCGGTACCACTGAATTCGGCTGCCGAAAAGTCCTTTTTTCTTTCTGCGCCATTTATTAAACTTCATAATCGGCTTCGCCATGCGGAATTTTCCCTTGCGGGTAAAAGCCAGCTGAACTCTCTCGAGAATTCCATACTCTTTGGAAATTTCTTTCCATTCCGGCATATTCGCCATAGCCTTGGCAAACTTCGGTGCATTCTCACGGAGAATCCGTGCCGGGTATTTGCTCCAGAAAAATTTCAGCAGGTAATGATCCAGAGCATAACGCAAATCTGTATCCTCGTCGGACAAGATTTTTAAGGAACGATAATAGGATTCCAAAAACTCGGAACTTCTGCGTCCACGCTTTTTCTGGCAAAGTGCCGGAAGATGAATCTGGTCATTGCGGTGACGCCAGATATAGAGACTATCACCATCAATCCACATCTGACCCTCGGCAGCTTTCAACAGCTGCACGCAGAAATACGTATCGCAGTAAAATCTTGTCTCTGTATCGAACTCTATGTTATGTTCCACAAGAAAATCCCTGCGCACAAGGAGATGCTGTGCTGAATACATTTCCACAAAACGGTCGCGAAGCACCTGCCCCTTCAGTTCCTGAACCCCTTCGATAAAGGTCTCCTGTTTCGCCTTCTCAAAGGTAAAGTTGACCGGCTTAAACCAGGTACTGTACTTGTTTCCTGTGGTAAGTACCGCTTTTTTCTCCTCTGCCAGTGACAGCAGACGCTGCAGTGCGCCTTCCATGAGATAGTCGTCGCAGTCGATAAAATAGACATATTCCCCCGTCGCCTTGGCAAGACCAATGTTGCGGCAGTAAGACACGCCAAAGGGATAAACCTGTCCAATCTTTTCCTCATATTCGTCTAACAGATCACCCTCCTGGGGATTTAACTCTTTATCTGTATAGATATCCAGCGTTTCGCCCTTTTTCTCATACTCTTTCACTTCCTGACGGCGGCGTTCCGCATTTTCAAGACGCTTCTCCACATGCTCCTGAATCTTCTGCTCCCGCCATGCAGCAGCGGTCTCTTCATTCTCGCGGATTACGTCCTCCGGCAGCTCCTCCAGTGCCAGATACACTTTTACATGGGCATTATTTTTTACCACATCCGGCACTTCATGCCCGTCCTTATCATTCACTATAACAATCTCGTAATCTTCCAAGTTCTGTTCTTCAATACTCTGAACACATTCCTCCAGATAAGCCTGTCCTTTAAAATAAGGGATAATAATACTTACCTTTGGCATAGTTGCACCTCCATCTATCTGCAGCCGAAATTATAATTATTTTACAACAAAATTTAATATGCGCCCCGGAACATAGATTTCTTTCACAATCTGCTTGCCATCAATCTTGTCTGCAATTGCTTCTCTGCCGGCAGCCAGCGCATCCTCTTTGGACACATCGACGGCCAGTGCCACCGTGGCACGAACCTTACCATTGACCTGCACACCGATTTCCTGCACTTTTTCCACCGTTTTTTCCTCATCGTATACCGGCCATTCCGTCTGATACAGACGACCGCCATACTGCTTCATCTCCCAGAGTTCCTCCGTAATATGAGGAGCCACCGGATTCAGCAGAATCAAAAGCGTCTTGAACTCGTCACGTGTCACAGAGCCCTTCTTGTAAAACTCATTAATCAGTGCCATCATAGCGGCAATTGCCGTATTATATTTCAAGGTTTCAAAATCGTTGCTTACTTTTTTAATGGTCTGGTGCATCTTTGTCTCGAGATCGGCCGAATAACCGGTCTCCTCGTTCACCATATCCTTCAATTTCCAGACACGGTCCAGGAAACGACGACATCCCTTCACGCCATCCTCAGACCAGGCTGCTGCCGCATCAAAGGCGCCGATAAACATCTCGTAGGTACGCAGCGTATCTGCTCCGTAATCATTCACGATATCGTCCGGATTTACCACGTTGCCACGGGATTTACTCATCTTCTCCCCGTTCTCACCGAGAATCATACCGTGGGATGTTCTCTTCTGGTACGGCTCCTTCGTCGGTACAAATCCCTGATCGTACAGGAATTTATGCCAGAAACGGGAATACAGAAGATGCAGCGTCGTGTGCTCCATTCCTCCGTTGTACCAGTCTACCGGCAGCCAGTATTCCAACGCTTCCTTGCTTGCCAGTGCCTTGTCGTTCTTCGGATCGATATAGCGCAGGAAATACCAGGAAGATCCTGCCCACTGCGGCATGGTATCCGTCTCGCGCTCTGCCTTGCCGCCACAGCAAGGACAGGTTGTCTCTACCCAGGAGCGGATTTTCGCAATTGGTGATTCCCCGTTATCCGTCGGTTCATAGTTATCAACTTCCGGGAGACGCAGCGGAAGCTCTTCTTCCGGAACCGGAACATAACCGCATTTCTCACATTTTACAATCGGAATCGGCTCGCCCCAGTAACGCTGTCTGGAGAATACCCAGTCACGCAGTTTGAAGTTCTTCTTCGCCGTACCGACACCCTCTTTTTCCAGCCATTCCACAATGGCCGCTTTCGCTTCTGCCACGGATTTGCCGGTGAGGAACCCGGAATTTACCAGAGTTCCGGTGGCCACATCGGTGAACGCCTCTTTATCCACATCACCGCCCTCAATGACTTCGATAATCGGAAGATTAAATTTCTTCGCAAACTCCCAGTCACGGGTGTCGTGGGCCGGCACTGCCATGATGGCACCGGTTCCGTAACTCATCAGTACATAATCCGATACCCAGATAGGAATTTCTTTGCCATTCACCGGATTGATGGCAGAAAGACCATCGATTGCCACACCGGTCTTGTCCTTGGCAAGCTCCGTACGCTCAAAATCAGACTTTCTGGCAGCCATCTCGCGGTAGGCAATAATCTCATCCCAGTTTTTAATCTCATCTTTATATTTATCCAGATACGGATGCTCCGGGGATACAACCATGTAAGTCACACCAAACAGTGTGTCCGGACGAGTGGTATAAATACGCAGTTCCTCCTCTTTGTCCTTCAGGGCAAAATCCACCTCGGCACCATGGGAGCGACCAATCCAGTTTTTCTGGGAAACCTTCACCCGCTCAATGTAATCCAGACCGTCCAAATCATCAATCAGCTTGTCTGCGTACTCCGTAATTTTCAGCATCCACTGGCTCTTCACCTTACGGACTACCGGGCTGCCACAGCGCTCGCACACACCATTGACAACCTCCTCGTTGGCAAGACCACATTTACAGGAAGTACACCAGTTAATCGGCATCTCCGTCTTGTAGGCAAGTCCTGCTTTGAACAATTTCAGGAAAATCCACTGGGTCCACTTGTAATAATCCGGGTCCGTCGTATTGATTTCCCTCTCCCAGTCAAAGGAATAACCAAGTGCCTGCAGCTGTGCTTTGAAACGTGCCACATTATTCTTCGTTACTTCTTTGGGATGTACTTTATTTTTAATGGCATAATTTTCTGTCGGCAATCCAAACGCGTCCCATCCCATCGGATACAATACGTTGTAGCCCTGCATCCGGCGCTTACGTGCCACAATGTCAAGAGCCGTATAGGGACGAGGATGTCCTACGTGAAGACCCTGTCCGGATGGATACGGAAATTCCACCAGGGCATAATACTTCGGCTTGCTGTAATCATCGGTTGCCTGGAATGCTTTCTCATCCTCCCAGACCTTCTGCCATTTCTTCTCAATTTCT
Organism: Eubacterium sp.; assembly: GCA_022767895.1. Lineage (GTDB taxonomy): Bacteria > Bacillota > Clostridia > Lachnospirales > Lachnospiraceae > Eubacterium_F. The sequence goes on along the minus strand of JALENH010000168.1, from coordinate 1,280 downwards.
TTTGGGTTATAACTCTGACTCATTTTCTGACCTCTTTTCTTCCTATCAATTGTTTGCATTTCCCGCGTCTGATGCTGACGGGGCTGGTGATTCCGGCGTTGCCGTTGGTGTCGGTTCCGAAGTCGGCACCGGAACCAATGTGGGCACCGGTGTCGGTGTCGGCTTTTTCGTCTTCACCTTTTTCACCGTGATTTTGCATACTTTCTTTATATTCGTCCGGTCGGTGGTCTGCACAATAATCCGGCAGGTCCCCTTCCCTTTCGCTTTCACAACACCTTGCTGGTTCACCGTAGCAACCTTCGGGTTGGATGAAGTATATTTCACCTTCTTTATCATGGCTTTTTTCGGACGAATCTTCGTTACCCGAAGAGTAAAGGATGCCTTCTTCTTTTTGTCACCCAGGGTCAATGTTTTCTTTTTGGCACTGAGTTTGATACTTCTCACTTTAATAAAGTAAGGATTGTTGGGATCCGGGTCGGTCGGGTCCCATCCCATATACCCGGACACTTTCCTCGCTTTCGGTTTCCCAAGAGGCCCCGGATTGGATGAGTTGTAAATGACAACTTTTGTCCCGGAGGGACAGTTGTCATAAATCCATTTGCTGTCTGCCACTGTCAACCGTATACATCCATGGGATGCGGTGGTTCCCAGTCGGTTGTACTGCACATAGGACTGGGTATTCTTGCTGGGCTTGTAATACCAGACCGAATGGAACAAAATCCCCTTGTAGACCCGGGTACAATACTGCCCGTAGGACGGCCCATTCAACTGATGCCACCGGTATTTCGCCCCCAATGAAAATGTCCCTATGGGAGTCGCCGCTCCGGTGGAACAGACAAAGGCTTTGTACGGCTTATATTTTCCCTTCTTCGTTTGCTCATAAATAGTAACAACATTCTGCTGCTTGTTAATCTTTATCAGATACGGTTTTTTCTTCCCCGCAGCCTCACTCGTCCGTGCTGTACTCAGCCCAAGCAGGCAAAGGAAAAAAATCATTAAAATAATAGATATTCTTTGTTTCAAAACTACCTCCTATACGCGGAAATATCCGCAAGCATACTATTTTATAATACCAATACTAAAATCCTTTGTCAAGGAATTAGCACCTTGAGTTTCCGCATTTTCATACACAACACCCGTGTTTGTTGATATAAGTTATCAACAACTTTTAAAAAATAACCCAAATATAAGGAACCTTTTCTCTTTTTGATATAAAATAAAGTGCCTCTAAGCGGATGAGTTCTGATTTATGGCGGGGGAACGGACTAAATGGGTTGTTC
>JALENH010000164.1 GCA_022767895.1 Eubacterium sp. | reverse complement strand
AGTGACGATCCGTCCAAAGGCTTTGTTCAGGGAAATATTATTTCTATCATCTATAAAGGTGACCATTATAAATATAAAATCCGCAGTAAAAACGACGTGGATTATTATGTGGATGATGAGTGGCTTTGGAATATGGAAGATTACGTCAGCGTTGTGGTGCCAGAGGAGAAAATGGAGTACCGCCGGATAGACAGGAGGCAGTAGTGTGTTGAAATTTTCGAGAAAACAACTGAATATTCCCTATATTTTGTTTCTGATTGTTTTTGTGGTGCTGCCTTTATTCGTGATTTTGTATTATGCTTTGACAAACGGTGAGGGGCAGTTTACGCTGGAAAATTTTCAGGAGTTTTTTACCAACGGAAAGACCATGGGAACGCTGTTCTATAGTGTTATGATTGCACTGGTTACCACAGTGTTTTGTCTGCTGATTGCTTATCCCACAGCATATATTCTGGCGCGTGGGCCATTTAAACGGGGAAGTGTGCTGATGATTCTGCTGGTGCTTCCGATGTGGATAAATTTTACACTTCGTATTACGGCTTTGAAGGAAATTTTGGATGTGTTGGAAGGAAATCTTGCTATACATCCGTTTCTTAATACCATCATTTGTATGGTGTATGATTTTCTTCCCTTTATGATTCTGCCATTGTATACAACAATTTCCAAGCTGGATGAAAGTTTGCCGGAGGCGGCAGCAGATCTGGGTGCCTCCCGGTGGCATATATTCTGGAAGGTGATGATCCCGCTTACGATGCCGGGGATTATCAGTGGTGTGACCATGGTGTTTCTGCCGGCGATGACCAATTATGTTGTATTGGATATGATTTACAACAGTACGTATATTATGGGAAGTCTGATTGGCAGCTATTTCAATACCTATGACTGGCACAATGGCTCCATGATTTCCATTATTCTTTTGTTATTTATGTTTGGTATTACCTGGTTTACCGGAAAGTTTTCGGATAAACAGGAGGTAGAGAACCGAGGAGGTGGCATATGGTAAAAAAGGGACTGCAGGGACTTTGGATTGGTCTGGTATTTCTTTTTCTGTATCTGCCGATTCTGGTTCTTCTTGTTTATAGCTTTACAAGTTCTACTATGATTGGGGCAATCCGGGGTTTTTCTCTGGAACACTATGTGACCTTGTTTACGACGGATGAACTGATTCATATGATTGTGGGCACTATTGTGCTGGCATTTTGTGTGGCTGCGCTCTCATCCATTCTTGGCACACTGGGAGCCATTGGTACTTTTTATTCCGGACGGCGGGTCCGGCAGAGTGTCAATTTCCTCAATCAGATTCCCATTGCCAATGCAGAGGTTGTGACGGGATTTTCGGTGTGCGTTTTGCTGATTGTGCTGTTTGGTGTGGACAAAGACAGCTATATTCCTCTTCTGGCCGGACAGACGGCATTGTGCGCGCCCTTTGTCTACCTTTCGGTTCTTCCGAAATTGAAGCAGATGGACCCCAATTTGTACGAGGCGGCACTGGATTTGGGCTGTAATCACAGGCAGGCACTGTGGCGTGTTGTGATACGCCAGATTATTCCGGGTATCACCTCCGGATTCATGCTCTCGGTTACACTGTCGTTGGACGACTATTTTATTACGACATACACGAAACCAGCCGTGTTTGACACCATCAGTACCTATGTGGTCAATGCCACGAAGGGGGCGCGGACGGAGATTAAGACGGCACTTTGGGCATTGTCTACCGTGATTTTTGTAGTAGTAGTTCTTGTGGTATTTTTTATGAATCGAAAGGCGGGGAGAAAACAGGATGAAAGAAATTAGAAAATACCGTCATTTTTTTCTCGTTTTGTTTGTTTTTGTATGTATGAGTCTGAACGGTTGCGGCGAGGAACAGGCAGAAGATGAGACGGTGCTTCGGATTGCCAACTGGGAGGAATATCTGGATGAAGGCGGCTGGGATGAGGATGAAACCATTGAACTGGAAGATGGTACGGAGATTTTAGGCGAAAATAATATGGCGGAGGAATTTGAAACCTGGTATGAGGAGACCTATGGGGAGAAAGTACAGGTGGAATATTCCACCTTTGGAACCAATGAAGATCTTTATAATCAGATGACCCTGGGAGATACCTTTGACCTTGTCTGCCCCTCGGAATATATGATTATGAAGCTGATGAAAGAGAAAAAACTAGAACCTTTTTCAGAGGAATTTCTAGACCATGAGAATCCGGAGAATTACTATGTGAGAGGGTTGTCCCCTTATATTCGTAATGTGTTTGACGGTCTGGAAATTGAGGGAGAGACACTGAGCCAGTATGGGGCCGGCTATATGTGGGGTGTTATGGGAATTGTGTACAATCCGGATGTGGTATCGGCAGAGGATGTGAAACACTGGTCCATGCTGCTGAATCCAAAATATGAGAAGCAGATTACCATGAAGGACAGTATTCGGGATTCCTATATTGTGGCCCTTGGCATCCTTCAGGAGAAGGAACTGCTTTCACCGGCTTTTCGGAGTGCAGCGGATTACAAAAAACGGCTGACTGCCAAGTTGAATGATACGTCCCAGGCTACCGTGGACAAAGTGGAAGATATCCTTGACCGGATGAGAGGAAATGCTTATTCGTTGGAGACTGACAGTGGAAAAGCAGATATGGTTACCGGTAAAGTGGTGGCGAATATGCAGTGGTCCGGAGATGGTGTTTATACCATGGACCAGGCAGAGGAAGATGGTTTGGAATTGAGCTATGCAGTGCCGGAGGAGTGCAGCAATCTCTGGTTTGACGGCTTTTGTATGATGAAGGATGGCATTGGGGGAGATGAGAAGAAAAAGCGGGCAGCAGAAGCTTTTATCAACTATATTTCCAGACCCGATAATGTTGTCCGGAATATGTATTATGTCGGTTACACTTCCGTGATTGCCGGTGGTGACAGTGATCTGGTTTACCAGTACGCGGACTGGTGCTACGGGGCAGAGGAAGAGGAAGAAGAGACAGCGGAGTATCCGCTTGCCTACTTTTTTTCTGACTCAGAGGACAAGAAAGGAAAATATACTCTTGAAGTTCCGGCGGATCAGATTACACGACAGGTTTGTGCCCAGTACCCACCGGAGGATGTACTCCGACGGAGTGCGGTGATGCAATGTTTTGATGATGAGGCCAATAAGAGAATTTCAAAAATGTGGATTAATATCCGGTGTTGGTAAGTTCTTGACAACTGATTTTATGAATAAGTGGTTCCTTAATGGTAAAAAGTATAACTAACCAAGGAGGAATCCCCACACATGAGCCAGGAAGCCATTGAGATGATCCGGAAGATGGATATGGAGAAGATTGAGAACCAGTTCGTTTTTCAATGTGCTCCCTTGATTGCCGGATTAAAAATGTCCAATTTATTTATCATTCGTAAAAAATATCTGCGGAGATTGTGTGAACTGTTGCAGAGAAGTAAAATCCGTTGTCGTGTCCTTTATGTGGATGAGGACAGATTGACGGTGCTGTTGTATCATCCTCAGATGCTTATTGTCTATCTGCGAGGGAAACGGGCGAGGAATCTGCTGCTTAAGGAAGGATATGAACAGTTTGATTTAGAATTCGTTCTTCTGAAATTTACCTGCAGATACCGGCAATACCGCAGGGAAACACAATCATTTCCCCATGAGCTTGGTCTGCTTTTGGGTTATCCACTGGATGATGTGGAGGGATTTATTCAAAATGATGGGAAGAATTGTCTGTACACAGGTTATTGGAAAGTTTATGCCAATGTGCCGGCAAAGAGACAGTTGTTCCGGAGATACGAGTGTGCCAGAGAAGAACTCATGGAACAAATGAACCAGGGGGTTAAAGTTGAACAGATGCTGGCAGGCTGCCGCTGACATTTTCAGAGGGTAGACAAAGTATTGACTTAAGTGCTAGAATGCATGTTGAAAATTAGTTATGCATTCTGGCACTTTTTATGATAGAATACATTTTATAGAAAAGAAAGGAACGAAGGATATGCAGCGTGTTTTGATAGTTGTTCTACTGGGATTCATTTTCTGCCTGTCGGCAGCTTATACATATCGCAAATCAGGCAGCCTGATTTCTTTTTATGGTGGCAATCCACTGAGTCGCAAGGGAAGAATCATCCGGGCAGGAGTTGCTCTCATCGTGGGAGTAATCTGTGCGAATATGCGACATACCAGTGCCATGGTGGCGTTACATCTGATTTTTCTCTTTTTGATTCAGGATTTGGCAGCCGGACTTCTTCGTCTCCTGTTTCGCCGGGGGAAGGAGCGTCACTATTATCAGCTTCTTCATAAAGTTTATCATTGTGGACTGGTACCGGTGGCTGTCTTTCTTGTGTTTATGATTTATGGATTTGTCAATATGGGGCATGTGCAGGAAAAGGATTATACGGTATCCACTGTGAAGGAAATTGGGGATTATCACATTGCCTTTGTATCCGACATTCATTATGGCACGATTCAGAGTCGGGATGTGGTGAGGGAAGCCTTTGATGAAATACAGAGTAAAAAGCCGGATATTCTCATATTGGGTGGGGATATTGTAGAAGAGAATACCTCCAAAGAAAGTATGGAAGAAATTTTTGCCATGGCTGGGAAAGTGAAGACTACATACGGTACATACTTCGTGTATGGAAATCATGATAAACAGCCCTATACGGAAAATCCGGATTATACCGGCGAGGAACTGGCAAAAGCGATAGAAAAAAATGGAATCCGGATTTTGCAGGACAGTTATGTGGAGATTAATGGCGAACTGATTTTAGCAGGACGGGATGACGCCGGTTGGAGTAATACCTCCGGCAGAAAGACGACAGAAGAACTACTTCAGAAATTTTCCGAAAGGGAACGGGAGGAGAAATACATTCTTGTGGTTGACCACCAGCCGGTGGAGGCAGAAGATAATGCGGAGGCAGGCGTGGATTTGGAATTGTCCGGTCATACCCATGCGGGCCAGATCTGGCCGGTGGGACATTTTACGGAAATGGCGGGTCAATTGAATTATGGAATGTATCAACGGGGAAAATGTAAGGTGATTGTATCTTCCGGTGTGGCAGGCTGGGGTTATGCCCTTCGTACCCAGGGGGATTGTGAGTACATGTTGATAAATCTGAAAAAACAGTAAAAACAAAAGGAAAGCGTGAAAACAATGGAAGAAAAGAAAAACCCGTTAGGAGAACAACCGGTAAACAAACTGTTGCGACAGTTTGCAGTACCCAGCATTATTTCGATGTTAGTTGGTTCCCTCTATAATATTGTGGACCAGTTTTTTATCGGACAGCGTGTGGGAGAACTGGGAAATGCAGCGACCAATATTGCCTTTCCGTTGTCTACTTCCTGTCTGGCATTGGCACTCCTCATTGGTATTGGTGGTTCAGCCGCCTTTAATCTTGCCATGGGAAGCGGTGATGAGAAAAAGGCTGTGAACATACTTGGCAATGCGGTGGTTATACTGGCAGGGGGCGGACTTGCCCTGGCGCTTGTGACCATGCTTTTTTTGCGTCCGCTTCTTATTTTTTTCGGTTCACCGTCAGACGTTCTCCCTTATGCCATGGAGTATACCAGGGTGACGGCATTTGGATTTCCGTTTCTCTTACTGTCTACCGGAGGCGGTCATCTGATTCGCGCTGATGGCAGACCGGGAATTACGATGTTGTGCAACCTGATTGGTGCCGTGATTAATACCGTTCTGGATGCAGTCTTTGTGTTTGGACTGGATATGGGGATGACGGGAGCTGCCCTTGCTACCATTATCGGACAATTTGTGTCCGGTGGTATGGCAATCTGGTATCTGGCTCATTGTCAGACCGTCACCATCCGGCGGCAGAATCTCATGGTGAAAAAGGAGAATGTGATACGGATTGCCTCCCTTGGCATGGCTCCCTGCAGCAACCAACTGGCCATGATGATTGTTCAGATTATTATGAACCAATCTCTGAAATATTATGGTGCCCAGTCGGTATACGGGGAAAATATTCCCATTGCCTGCGCCGGAATCATTACGAAAGTAAACATGATTTTTATGTCCTTTGTGATTGGATTGTCCCAGGGACTTCAGCCCATTGCCAGTTTTAATTTTGGGGCAGGGAAGAAGAAACGTGTGAAGGAGGCGTACCGGAAAGCAATTACCGTAGGAGCTGTTTTGGCGGTGTTTGCCTTTTTGATGTTTCAGATTTTTCCGCGGCAGATTATTTCTATTTTCGGGGATGGTAGCGAGACGTACTATCAATTCGCAATTAATTACTTTCATATTTTTTTGTTTTTTACTTTTGTCAATTTCATGCAGCCCATTACGTCCAATTTCTTTACAGCCATTGGCAAACCAAAGGTGGGAAGTTTTCTGGCACTGACCAGACAGATTTTGTTTTTGCTCCCATTCATTCTGATTTTTCCGCTGATTTTGGGAATTGATGGAATTATGTATGCCGGTCCGGTGGCAGATTGTCTCGCCGCTGGGGTGTGCGGTGTGATGGTAATCCGTGAATTGCGAAATTTTTGAAAATTTTGGAAATGAGAAAGAATATCATTGCGGGGGTTGAAATTCCAAATAGAAAATGATAGTATAACACTCGGCAGCAAACAAAAGCGAAATCAATAACAGGAGGCCAAAGAATGAGAGATTTCAAAGAATGGGATGGATTTGAAGGAAAAATCTGGAAAGAGGAAGTGAATACCAGAGATTTTATTCAGAAGAACTACACCCCATATGATGGTGATGAAAGTTTTCTGGCAGGACCTACGGAAGCTACCAATCAGCTTTGGGGTGAACTGCAGAAATTACAGAAAGAAGAACGCGCCAAAGATGGCGTTTTAGATATGGAGACAGAGGTTGTGTCCGGATTGACTGCATATGGTCCGGGGTATATTAAGGAAGAGCTGAAGGATCTGGAAAAAATTGTGGGCCTTCAGACAGACAAGCCTCTGAAGCGTGCCTTTATGCCTTATGGCGGAATTAAGATGGCACAGCAGGCTTGTACCACTTATGGGTATACGCCGAATCCCAAATTTAACAAAATTTTTAACGAATACCACAAGACACACAATGCAGCTGTTTTTGATGCCTATACTCCAGAGATGAAAAAGGCACGTCACAGTCATATTGTAACCGGACTTCCGGATACCTATGGGCGCGGCCGTATTGTCGGTGACTATCGTCGTGTGGCATTGTATGGTATTGATTTTCTGATTGAACAGAAACAGAAGGATAAAGACAACTGTGGCTGCGGCATGATGACGGATGATGTAATCCGTCTGCGGGAAGAGATTGCAGAGCAGATTAAAGCGCTGCAGGGAATGAAGGAAATGGCTGCCATTTATGGTTTTGATATTTCCCGTCCGGCCAAAGATGCGAAAGAAGCAGTCCAGTGGCTGTACTTCGGATATCTTGCGGCGATTAAAACCCAGAATGGCGCTGCCATGAGTGTGGGACGTATTTCCACTTTCCTGGATATTTATATTGAAAGAGATTTGAAGAAAGGAATTCTTACGGAGACAGAAGCCCAGGAGCTGATTGACCATATGGTAATGAAGTTCCGCATGGTGAAATTTGCCCGTATTCCTTCTTATAACCAGTTGTTCTCCGGTGACCCGGTATGGGCGACGCTGGAAGTTGCCGGCATCGGTATGGATGGCCGTTCCATGGTAACAAAGAATGATTTCCGATTCCTCCATACATTGGAGAATATGGGACCATCTCCGGAGCCGAACCTGACGGTACTGTACTCCTCTGCATTGCCTGAGAGCTTTAAGAAATACGCATCGGATATTTCTATCCGCACCAGTTCCATCCAGTATGAGAACGATGACGTGATGAAACCGGTATGGGGGGATGATTATTCCATCTGCTGTTGTGTATCGGCAACCCAGACTGGTAAGGAAATGCAGTTCTTCGGAGCAAGAGCCAATCTTGCCAAATGTCTCCTCTATGCCATCAATGGTGGTGTGGACGAGAAAGAGTTTAACCAGGTAGGCCCGGCTTACCGGCCGATTACTTCGGAGTATCTCGATTATGATGAAGTGATGGAACGCTATGATGATATGCTTGACTGGCTGGCTGGTCTGTATGTCAATATTCTGAATCTGATTCAGTATATGCATGATAAATATTATTATGAGGCAGCAGAAATGGCCTTGATCGACACCGATGTGCGCCGTACCTTTGCCACAGGTATTGCCGGATTCTCTCATGTGATTGATTCCCTCAGTGCCATCAAATATGCCAAGGTAAAAACAGTCCGCAACGAAGATGGCATTGTTGTCGGTTTTGAGACCGAGGGAGACTTCCCACGTTATGGTAATGATGATGAGCGTGCAGATGAAATTGGTGTTTGGCTTCTTGGTACGTTCCTTGAAAAAATCAAGAAATACCACACCTACAGAGATTCTGAGCCGACCACATCCATTCTTACCATTACGTCCAATGTGGTATATGGCAAGGCCACGGGTGAGATGCCGGATGGAAGAAAAGCCTTTACGCCGTTTGCACCGGGTGCCTCCCCAAGTTATGGAGCAGAGCAGAATGGACTGCTGGCTTCGCTGAATTCCGTAGCCAAGCTGCCGTATCACTGGGCATTGGATGGAATTTCCAACACCCAGACGATTAATCCGGATGCATTGGGACACAATGAGAAGGAGAGAATTAACAACCTGGTACAGGTGTTGGATGGATACTTTGATCAGGGTGCTCATCATCTGAATGTGAATGTGTTTGGCACGGAGAAATTGCTGGATGCCCAGAAACATCCGGAAAAAGAAGAGTATGCCAACTTTACCATTCGTGTGTCGGGATATGCTGTGAAATTTATTGACCTGACAGAGGAGCAGCAGAATGATGTGATTGCCCGTACCTGTCACGGA
>JALENH010000118.1 GCA_022767895.1 Eubacterium sp. | reverse complement strand
CTGAGCATGACATCTCAATGCGTGAGGTATATGGATTAGACAAGGCATTACGCGAGTAAACTCGCACAAGCGGTTTCCGTTAGTCCGGACAGGCAGTTCCCTACCTGCCGGACTTGCGGTGTTACCGCACCATAATATCCAGTAATTGGCAGAGTAGATGGAATTGATAGAAAAGGGTATGTTGAATTTTATAATGTTAGATTAGTTTCTGGAAAATTAGACTCAAATACCTTTTTATATCGTTTTTCGGACATGAAAGATTTTAGTGAAGTTGATATTGGAGATACTTATTTGCTTTCGGTAAAAAAGATAAATGAAACTGATATATATGAAGAAGCATTTAAGTTGTGTTATTCTGTCATTGTAGATGAGAACAGAAAAATAAAGATAAATGAAAAAGTAGATGAAAGTGGTGAGATTATTGAATTAGAGTGGTTCTGCAATACGGGAAATGATTTGCAGGAAAATGAGGATGGAGAATATTTTGAAATTAATAAGGAAACGGGAGAGAAAACGCTTGTTTTTTCTATGGAAAGCCATAAATGGTATAAGAATTCTGCATCTGATATATATAGTGCACCAGATATGAATAGCGAATGTATTCAATGGAATTGGTTATTCGTGTTTTGTATAATTCTTTGTCTTAGTTTGTGCTTGTTTGTTTTCAGAAAGACACTTATGCGTCATTATCCCACGCCAGGAGATTGGAAAGGTGATTGAATATGAATAGAAAAACTAGACCATTTTATAAAAAAGAAGAGTATGCCATGCGAAAAATTACCCGATATTTTCTGATAATAGCAATACCTATTGTGTTGGTGGTTGTGTGTATTACAGCACCGTGGGCTTATATGTATCTATATGGTAAATATGTAGTTGCAGAGCCCCCAAAACCGGAAATTGTTAACGAATCCTTTCCATTTACTCTTGTTTACAAACTGGAAGGTAAGAAAAAAGTAATTAAGGATACAATGATTTGTCAATATACGGGAAGTGAATGGGATGGGGAAGATGATGTACAGTCCCGAACCTGGGACATGAAATTAAAGTCAGGAGAACACGAAATTGTATTATGGGAAGGAGTAAACAGTAGTGGAGATAGGCAAAGAATTATTTGTGGTGTCGAGCCGGAATATTATATGGGGGATGTGGCTGATGACAGAATGCAGTTGGAGATAGATGAAACCAACCTTATTTCTGGGATGACGGAAGAGGAGTTTTATTATTCTTATCTTTTGCTGCAAACAATGGATTCGGATGATGGGATAGAGGAGGAGACTATTGATAAAAAGGAATTGCTATCGAAGTACCAAATAGAAATATTAAGTTGGGAATGCCGGAAACCGATAAAGAACAAATTTGAATGATGAAATTTTCTTGGAGGCTGGTTATTATGAAAATATATGTTGGAATTCATGGGGAAATAGGGGAGTTTCCCTTCCCTTGATCTAGTTGTTGGGAAACTCCCCCTTAGTCGTTTAAACAATACATATGACCTTGTTCAATCTTTTAGGTTTTTAACAACTGGTCTTCCAAGGCTTTCGTCACAACTTCTTCTGTGTTGTCACTGCCGTATTGTTCCAGCAGTTCTACAATCCGTTCTACCCTTACTTCCTCTTCTTCTAATGCTTCTGCAATTTCCGGCACAGACTGGTTCTTGTTCCACTTTTTGGCTATCAAATGGACCAATGTCTGCATCTTGCCACGGGCGGCTCCTTGGGCCATACCTTGGGCTATACCACGAGCCATACCACGCTCCATACCTTCCCGCTGGCCCCGCCGCAGAATTGTCTTCGCCTCGTACTCCAGCACCTGTCCTACCATGACGCTCCTCACCTCCTTCTGCACGCGGTCATAATTCTTCGTCAGATGCTCAATCACTTTTCCGGATAAATCCATAATCGTACATTTCGTGTACTCATTGATTGTCCCCTTCCGGCACAATTCTTCCAAATGCTCCCGGATGGACTCGAACTCCTGTCGAAGCTTATGTCTTGCCTTTTCATCATTCTCATACGCACTC
>JALENH010000111.1 GCA_022767895.1 Eubacterium sp. | reverse complement strand
ATTAATAAAGCACCGGCAACCATCACAGTAAATACGGATAGTTATGACAAGGTATATAAGGATGCGGAATTTGCTTTATCCGATGTTTCTTATACGGGCGATGGTACACTGACGTATACGGTAACGGATAGCAAGTACCTCTCGATTGATAGCAGTGGAAATCCCACAGAGCAATCAGTAGAGAATGATAAAGTAATCACTGTATCTGCGGATGGGAAGGTTACTATCGTAGGAAGTGGAAGTGCGAAGATTAAGATTACAGCGACGGAAGGTACAAATTATAATGCTGTGGAAGATGTTGATGCAAAGAGCATTACGGTGACGGTTGCAAAGGCACCAAGTGCACCGAATAGGCCGGATACCACTATGGAAGTAGAGTATGCCAAGGAAAAAGTAAGTGATATTACGACCTTACCGGAAGGCTGGGCATGGAAGGATGCTGACAAAGATAAAGCACTAACTGTTGGAGCGCCTGAAACCGCAACTGCGGTTTATACCGGTGCGGATAAAGGAAACTATGAAGTAGAAAGCGTAGAGATAAGTATTACAAGACAGAAATGTACCCATGCGACTACTGAAATTAGAGACGCAGTAGAAGCAAATAATACGATAAAAGGTTATACGGGTGACACACCGAAACTTCCAAAGAAGGGTGATGTGGTAAAGGATGAAAAGGGTGTAGCAAAGTATGAAATACTGGATACAGCCAAAAAAGAAGTTGCCTATAAAAAACCTGTTAGTAAGAAAGCAAAGACCGTTACCATTCCTACTACTGTCAAGATTAACGGTGTGACATATAAGGTAACCCAAATAGCGGATAATGCCTTTGCAAACAACAAGAAGATTACCAAGGTAACCATTGGAAGTAACGTAACTACCATTGGAAAGAAGGCATTTTACGGTTGTAAGAAATTAAAGACCATTACCATCAAGACCACGAAGCTTACCGGCAAGAGAGTGGGAAGCAAGGCGTTTAAGGGGATTTATGCCAAGGCAACCATCAAGGTGCCAAAGAGAAAGCTTACCAGTTATAAGAAACTCTTAAAGGCAAGAGGGGTAGGCAAGAAGGCGAAGATTAAAAAGTAGATTATTTCCAAGGAAAGTGAGAAATCCAACTTAATTGCAAAAAGAGGGAATTCGATGAATATTTTACATTTATCAGATATTCATTTCGGAAGAAATTATCCGGAATATGGGTTGAAAGAATCATTTGAACACCATGATGAAATTCTAGATGGAATCATTCATGAAATGGAAGCAATGGATGACACATTAAAACCGGAACATATTATTTGTACGGGAGACATTGTATGGCATGGAAAAAGTAGAGAATATAGGGAAGCACTGGAATGGTTTCGGCGTTTATTAAAGGCGTGCCACTTGACAGGCAAGGATATTTCCTTTTGTGTAGGGAATCACGATATCGATCTTTCCTGTCAATTTGACGATTTGGATTACGATGCTGACATGGTAGCTGAAATCGATGAATTATACCGATACGAGAATATCCATAAGTTAGAAAACTGTCTTAATGCATACAATGAGTTCTGCAGAGAGATTGGCACTATGCCATACATCTATCCCTCCGATGGAAAACGAAAATACAGTTATAGTGTGGGGTACAAAGATATCACGTTTTCTAACGGAAAAACCATCCGTATTTTTGCTATGAATACAGCACTTTTAGTGACACAAAAGAAAATACCGGATGATAAAATGTGGCTGGGAAGAGAACAATTAAAATCTATGATTCAGTATGGTATTATTCCGGCAAGTGAAGATATTTGGTACACCGTGTGTCTATTCCATCACTCCGAGCGTTTTCTTCATCCAAATGAAACAAGCACATACGATGGTCGTAGTGCCACCCTTCCATCTCTTATGGGATATGTCAATCTTTTGGCATGCGGCCATACAGAAAGCAGTGGAAGACCACGGCTGGCTAAACAGCCGGGAGGCGGCACAATGCTTTTAGGAGGAGCAGCATATTATAACGACCAGCACATTAATTCTTTTTCCATGATATACATCTCGGATAAGAAAAAAAGCATGGGCTATATTCCCTATATCTATGAGGGTGAATGGAAAGACTGTGATTTTTGCAGTCAGGATTATGATATGGAACACAACTCAATTCTGGAAAAACCGGGAGAAATCTATGAAAATATAGATTTGGTTATAGAAAGTGATGCAGAACAATATGGAATCGCATTCGAATATCTTGAGTTTAAAAATAGGGGAGAGCAGATTGACAGCCACATGGACTTAATGAATCATTTTTGTCTGGAATATGATTCAAAAGACGGTGATGAAGTTGTTATTTCATGTCCGGAAGAAAAAAAGAGTTATGCAAAAACGTTATCTGCCTACCATAATTTTATGGAATTTATGAAAAGGGTCTCAGAGACTTCTGTAAAATGTTCTCTCCGAAATCAACAGGGCGAGTTGCTGAAGGAATTCCAGGGAATAGCCTTTGAGAAGATTTTGAAATATGATGACAATTTTATAAAAGATATTCTGTTTATTGAGGGTTATTATGACGTAAAATTTACGATTCCTCACACAGTGAACAAGAAAGACTATGAAAAAATTGACATATTAAAAAATATTGCCATGAATGGTTTTACGGACAAAGTAAAAGTGTTGAAATCATTTCGATTGAAAAAGCCCTACGAGGAGATGTTACATCTTTATGATTCTGCTTTAGTACATAATGAATTTGG
>JALENH010000051.1 GCA_022767895.1 Eubacterium sp. | reverse complement strand
ATCTCATTTTCGTCCCCGGCGATACTCTCCAGTTCCTTTTTTGTGTCGGCATCAAAATAAGGATTTGATAACCATTCCTCGTACGTTTTCTTATAATCCATAATGTCCTCCTTGCTGCCGTTTCCCGGCCTTTTCTTTTACTCCCGAAGGAGCTATATCATCACCCATAACGGGAAATATACCAATCTTATTTCTTCTCCAAATCCGGGAAGGTCCACGAAATGTCCTTGCTGTCATCCGTGATTTCCACACTGTAACTCTTGGTCTCGTAACCCTCCTTGGTCAGAGATAATGTCAGGCTGCCAATCATTTTTGTGAAACTGCAGGGTGCCTCCCCTTTGTAAGTACCATTCACATAAACAGCGGCTCCAGCAGGTGCACTCACCGTAATCTTGTGAGCCTCGTCATAAGTCACCGTACTTGCCGGTGACGATGAACTGTCAGAATCTCCTTCCGAAACGGAACTGTCGGAATCCGCCTGCCCGGTGTCCACCTCGGCACTTTCCTCTGCCAGATCAATGTGTACCGTGAGACTGGCATCCTGTACGGAAATAATACCGCTGTAATCATTATAACCTTCCAGAACCACTTTTATCGAATGATTGCCGTATTTGAGGGAAACCGTTTTGGAAGGATCTGTCAATGCCCCGTTCACATACAGCTCGGCTCCCTGAGGATTGAGATCAAACTTCACCCGCGCCGTATCCGACACCTGACTCTGGTACTTGGAAATATCCACCTTCGTCACCTGTCCCCGCTTCACCTGCACCGACACCTCGGCAGTCAAATCGCCATTGGCCATGGACAACAGCTGCGTCCCCTCCGGCACAACTAAAAGCATATCATTGGACACCGGCAGGATGGCCTCTCCCTGTACCGTCACTGTTCCCCCGGCAAAATCTTTGCACTGGGTAGGCTGGATATAGCCATGCCCTCTCGTCACCAGCACAGAAAAAGCTTGTCCCTTCACTCCCCGGAACGTCACCTCATCCTCCGGCGTAATCTCCATGGGATCAATCTGTTTCCCATCGGAAAATACAAGAAGATTGGATGTATACGCATAATTTGCCCCCCGGATCGTGAGACGCTTCTCGTCAGCATTCACCTGCAGAGAAGCCCCCTCATGTACCGTAATATCCGCAGACTGTTTCATCTTCACAATCTTTTTCCCATCTTCACTTGTATAAATATCATAAATCTCACCGGGTTCAATCTCCGATGCCGACATCTCTTTATCATTTTTTGTTAAAATCTGGGTGCCACCTGTATATAGGTAAGTCTCCATCGTATCAAAAGATGTATTGTAAAATTCCATCGTACCGCTGTCAGCATCCACCTGCCGCACAGCGCCAACAAAATCAACACCCTTCTCAAAACTCACACTGGGCTCCGGTTCCTTCGTATCCCCCGGTTTATTTTCCTGAGAGCCGCATCCTGCCACACAAAATGCAAGAAAAATCAGAACTCCAGGCAACCATCTGTTCTTTTTCATCTTCTCTCGTCTCCTGCCAGTATTCTAAGGACTTTATTGTATCATATTTTACCCCTCTTTACCAGTATTCTTTTCGAAAGAAGGCATTCTCTCCAGAAATTTTTCCTTATTCTCTTCCTGTTCACAGACTGTCTTCAGTTTTTCGATACTTTTATTCGAAATCCAGGTTTTCTTGCCGTTGATATATTGGTTCAGAAGCTTCCAATACTTAATCGGATACGAAAGCACCGTCGCCAGGAATTCCAGTTCCCCGCCCTCACAGGGTACCTCTCTGACGTAGCCTTCCCAGATCATGCGCCCCTTTTCCGGCTGCCATCGGTTCTTTTCCATGGTCTTACGCATAAAATAGGCAAGATCCATCAACTGTACCCCAGGTGCTGCGTGCTCAAAATTTGTCGTTGCCAGTCCCTGTCCGGAAAAAAGTAAATTATGATAATTGTATTCACCATGGCAGAGATCTCTTGTGAACACCCCATGATTATGATAATAGGGAGATTTTTCCAACTGTTCTCTGGCTCGCTTTGCCCGGTCATAAAACAATCCGAACCGTTGCATGGCGTAGCACTCAAACTCTGTCTTTCGCTTTTTCTCCTTCATATAAGTATAGACCCGCTTCATCTCCCGGTTATGACGGTCATACTGTACAAGAAGAGGTTCCGACAACGGGACAGGTTCCTCATAATAGTTGTGGAGACACCGGTGCAGCTTTCCCAGATTTTCAGCCATCACACGTAAATCCTGAGGATTGCGGATATCGCACTCCTCCCCGCGAAACCACCGGTACACAACATATTTCTCTCCGGTCTCCCATTCTGTCACAAGTTCTCCCTCCCGGTTTGCCACCACAAAATCAAGGTGAATCATTCCCTGCTGCCGAAGATGCTCCTTGATTTCATTTTCCAGTGCAAAATGCCCCGTTATCCTATTTTGTTCCCGGAGCAGAAGAGGACCCTCATTCGTATCCAGCAGCACAGCCCCCCGCGCCCGGTACCGGTTCTTTACCTGAAAGTCATATTTTTCCAATGTCATCTCCTGTCTGTCTTCCACAAAACCCCTCCTCAATTCTCCGTTTCTCTGCCTTAAATTTTATGTTTCCACCAAAAAAA
This sequence comes from Eubacterium sp., assembly GCA_022767895.1. Lineage (GTDB taxonomy): Bacteria > Bacillota > Clostridia > Lachnospirales > Lachnospiraceae > Eubacterium_F. The sequence continues at coordinate 873 of JALENH010000051.1, read as the reverse complement.
TATGCGGAAATCATAAATGTTTTTTTATTCCGTATATATAGAATAAACATCTCCGGGAGAAGATTGATGAAAAAACGAATTCTATCCCTTCTTCTTGTGGTCTGTCTGCTCCTGCCCGGCTGTCAGTCCACACAGGAAAATGCTCCGTCAAAAGCAACGGATTTTCAAACATTTACCGACGAACTCTTCCGCTCCTACGTCACCAGCGATTCCCTCACCTTAAATTACATGCTTTCCTCACCGGAACAATATGGCATTACCGACCTTCCCGATGGTTTTCCTGCCTTTCAGGAAAAGGATTTAAAACAAAACATGTCCACCACAGAAAATACACTGGCACACCTACAGCAATTTGACAGAGAATCCCTGTCCTTTTCTGACAAGCTTCTTTATGACTCCCTGGTTTACTCTCTGAAACAAGATATGGAAGATAATCAATACAGCGGATACGCCTACTTCTTTGACCCTTCTTCCGGTATTCAGGCCCAGCTGCCGGTACTTTTAAGCGAGTTTCTGTTCAACGAACGGAGCGACATCGAACAATACCTTGCCCTGATTCAGTCGCTGCCGGATTATTTTGATTCCCTCCTTTCTCTGGAACGGGCAAAAATAAAACAGGGAACACTTCCCTGCAAAACCACAATCAGAAACACCATTGCCCAGTGCCAGAAATTTCTGGACTCTTCCGGCATCACAGCTATCCGGGAAAATTTTCAAAAAAGCCTTGCCCGATTAGCTTTCCTGTCCGAAAAAGAGCGGACGGCATGGCAGCAAAAACAGGAAAAGTATTTGGAAAGCTATTTTCTCCCTGCCTATCAATCTCTGATTGCCGACTTGCAAAAGCTGGTTTCTGCTGCCCCGGAAGATGGCGCC
>JALENH010000028.1 GCA_022767895.1 Eubacterium sp. | reverse complement strand
GTACGATAATATTATAATATTTGTTTATTTTCAATAGACATGGAACGAAACGACATTTAAAAGGCTCGAAATAACTTGGAGTCCTTGCCACAGCCATCAGCATCATTTATAATGTATTTATAACTTGAATGAATTTGTGAGGAAGAATAAATGCAAGAAAGACCCACGTTAAATAAACAGTTAGATAGTGCAACATTTCGCGACTTTTATTGGCTAAAAGAAGAATTGGTGGAGTTTTGCAGAAATAATGGTTTGCCCACATCTGGTGATAAATTGGAAATCACAGAAAGGATTGCACATTATTTGGATACAGGAGAAATATTATCATTTAGAAATGCAAAGAAGAAAACATCTGCTCCTACAACGATTACAGAGAATAGCTTAATAGAACCAAATTTTATTTGCTCGGAAAAACATAGAGCTTTTTTTAAAGAATATATTGGAAAGAGTTTTTCATTTAATGTTCAATTTCAAAAATGGCTAAAAACTCATACAGGCAAAACATATAAAGAGGCTATAACTGCATACTACGAAATCTTAGAAGAAAAGAAAAAAGGGAAAAGTTCTATTGATAAGCAGTTTGAGTACAATACATATATTCGTGACTTTTTTGATGATAATAAGGGATTATGTTTAGAAGATGCCATAAAATGTTGGAATTATAAAAAGCAATTACAGGGACATAATCACTATGAAAAATCAGATCTTATAGCTTTAGATTGACTAGAGTTGGAGGAAAATGAAATGCAGCAAACAACCAAATTAGACAGAATACATGCCTTGCTTGAGGCTTACCAATCAGGGGCGCTTGGGGGAGAAAAAATGCCAGAGGACGAAAATCCGGCATTGGACAGGGAATCCAAAGAAAATTATAACTATTTTACATTGCCAATGGCGCTGAATTACCAAAGAAATTCCTACACATTATGGGAATGTGCGAACAAGACATATCGAGATGAAGATACGAAAGATGTTTTTGACACGAAGGCGGTAATGGCAATGCAGGAGGAGGTATTGCGGGACAAGCTTTTGAAATATAAAGTGGCCTTGCAACCGAATAAGCAGCCTGTTATATGGAAGACAATATGTGAAACGATAGAAATGGTTTTTGATGGTGATATTCGGAATCTATTTTTGGAAAATGGATATTCCGTGCAGAAAATAAAAGAGTATATTGCAGGGAACAAAAGGAAATTTCCGTACTTAGGTGGAAATAAGATTTGTAATTATTGGTTGTATGTAATGGAACAATATACGGATGTTACATTTGTTGACAGAGAGAACATTACGGTGGCCCCTGATACTCATGTAATTCAGGCAAGTGAGCGGTTGGGAATCATCTCGTTGGAGGAAGCCAGGCGGAATAATGTTCAGGAAGTTGTGGCCAGCCGTTGGAGAGAAATTCTTAAGGAGACCGATTTGGTTCCCATTGATGTTCACACACCTATGTGGTTGTGGAGCAGGGGAAAGTTTCGTGTTGAAATATAGGAGAGGAATGAAAAAATGGGTAAATATATGCGAAGTAACTTCTCGGTGCAGTAGTAAATCTGACAACAGATGCATCGAGTATTAAGTTGTTGTCAGTCGCTGCACCTTCCATAGAATGAACTAGAAATTATGAGTAAAAAGGAGCAGTTGAAATGAATGAAAAGGAATTAAAAAAGTATTGGAAATCAGAAGAAAATGTAGCACACATGAAAGGCTGGGATTTTTCGTACATAAAAGACAGATTTAAGTCCTATGAAGATGAACTGTCTTGGGATTACAAGGAAATCGTAAAAAGCTTTTTGACTCCCGACGCAAAAATGCTGGATATTGATACGGGCGGAGGAGAAGTGCTTTTGTCACTCAGTCACCCCTTTGATCGGACTACGGTAACAGAGGGGTATGCACCAAATGTAGAAATCTGTGAGAAAACCCTGGGTGTAAAAGGGATTCGGGTCTGTGAGGTTACTGATTACGCGAACATGCCGTTTGATAATCAGGAATTTGATGTTATTATAAACCGCCACGGCGATTACGATGTGAAGGAGTTGTATCGCATACTAAAACCTGATGGTGTATTTATTACACAACAGGTGGGCGAAGATAATGACAGGGAATTGGTAAATTTCCTTCTTCCGGAAAGTAAGAAATTGTATCCGGGAATGAATCTGGCGGTGCAAAAGAATTTATTTGAAAACACCGGGTTTGAAATTCTCATGAGTGCTGAAGAGTATAAACCAATCGAATTTTACGATGTGGGAGCGCTAGTATGGTTTGCCAGAATCATACAATGGGAGTTTGTGGGTTTTTCTGTCGATAAGTGTTTTGAGCAATTGCTTGTGGCGCAACGTATAATTGAAATGGAAGGTTGTATCAAAGGAAGAGTTCACAGATATTTGATTGTGGCAAGAAAACCGAAGATATAATTGGCTTTTCAACTGGAAATATTTACTGGTAGTCTTTCTAAATGTTACATGATATTATTATTTTTGTAACAAATTTGTAACATTTAAGGAGGCTACTATGAAGAAACGAAATTTATTATCTACGACATTATTGACGGCCGTTTTAGCGGTGGGAAGCATTGCACCTGCGGCACATGCAGCAGAAAAAAGCATTGTGAAAAGAAATTCTGGTAACTGTTATCGGGTGTATGCAGGGAAGGGAATTGACTGCCTGCGTCAAGTATGTGAGCAGCTTGATATTATCTTGGGGAATGGCGGGA
>JALENH010000007.1 GCA_022767895.1 Eubacterium sp. | reverse complement strand
CCGGTCTGCCGCATAGCGCAAGAATCTGTGGCATAACCCTTGCCGACACATCAGCTCCGCACTCTCCGCCATCCGGATAAGGTATATCTTCCCGGTGCAGGGAACGTTCTTTCCGAAACTCACCGTATCGGACACGAATTTCTTCATCTGTCCTGCCAGTGAATCCTCCAAAATTAATTTCTTGTATATCGGGAAGTATTTCATAATCCAGTTGAATGGACTGACCAATAATTTGTGCCGTCTCTCTGGCTCGCAGCAATTCAGAAGAATACAGTTTTTCCAATCCATAGGACTGTAGCCTCTGCCCTGCCAGTTCCGCTTGTAAGCGGCCAACCTCATCCAGTTCTACATCTACATTACACAGCTTACTGCACTGTCTTCCATGTCGTATCAGATATATGTCCTTCATTGGTATCTCTCCTCAAATCTACAGAATAGGTTCAGTATACTGGATAATATCGCTTCCGTCAAATCGTTCCCGCAGTCCGTCCATATATTTTCTTCCCATAGCCACCACCCCAAACTCCTTCTTTAAATGTACCAGACGATTCACATAATCCAGTTTCTCCACATAATCACAGTTCACGGCAATAGACCGGTGGCACTGAATCAAATCACCGCGGCACTGTTCAATACAAAGGCCCAGCTGCCGGTAGGGAAAGGTCAGAATGTCATACCAGGTATGAACCAGCAGATTTCGATTCATGACTTCAATATAAAGAATATCCGTTGTTTCCATCCTATGAATGCCGCCCCTCACTCGTAAAACAAGTCCTTTCGGCACCTGACATGAATCCATTCGTCCCCGGAAAAGATTCAAAATCTCAATCATTTTCTCCATACAGACTGGTTTCGTTACATAGTCAAAACAATGCAATGCATGAAATGCCATACTTTCATAAGAATCATCCGCTGCCAGAAAAATTACCGGCATCAAATAGAATTTGTGAATTCCCCTCAAATAGGATACCAGGGAAAGTCCCTCTTTTTCCTGTCCCTCCAAATCGACAAGCAACGCTTTTATATGTCCTTGCGACAAAATCTCTTTCGCATTTTCCAAGCGGTTTGTCAAAAGTATTCCGGAATCATACGCACTTTCTTCACAGCAAAAACTGTTTCCTTCTCTGCTAAAAATTAGAATCTCTGTCACATTACACCTCCACATCCTCGCCGATTTGTTTGCGGCAATAATCCAGAAGTTCACAGACTCGTCTTCTCCTGATTTCACTATGGGATAGATTGGCGTTTTTCCCTTTCTGGCTGCCCGCCAGCAAATACAAAGGATCGACATCCAGTTTTTCATACAATGTCACCAGTTTGGGAACATCCAGACCATATATACCACGTTCAATCTTTCTGTAATGCCCCTCACTGACACCTAAAAGTTTCGCCATATCGTAAAATCCCATATGAGCACTTTCTCGTATATCCTGCAGCCGTCTCCCAATCAATTCGTTCTCTACATATACCATATCATTCCCCTCCTCCTTTTTTATTGTATCAAAAAGAAAGATTTGTGGGACGCCTTTTTTTGACGTTATACGACAAATAACGATTTTCCTATGGAAAGAGGCGAAATATTTTTCATTTTTTCCTATTTTTTAACTCATAAACTAGTTATCCCTTTCTTTCTAATAACTCATTTAATACGTTGTTTTCTTTTTCCCTTTTTTTACAATTAATATTAATACAAGAAGAAAGGAAATGAAGGGATTCATTATGAACGAACAGAAAAAATTGTGCAAATTAGGAAAAGTAATCCGAAAATATCGTCATCTATCCGGACTCAGTCAGGAAGCACTCAGTGAAATTGTCGGCTGTGACAAAAATACAATTGGCAGAATTGAGCGGGGAGAGACCGATTTCAAAATTTCAATTATGCTGCGTCTGGCAGAGGGATTGGATGTTTCCATTAGCAGACTGTCACGGGAACTTGATTCTATACAGGAAGATTCCTACGCAGCTTCTCTCGAGTACGATTATCTGCGCCTGTATCAGTACTGCCGCAAACTTTCTCCGGAACAATTCAGCACTATATGTAATACAGCCTACATTTTTGCAAAGGGAAACCACTCATCCAACACCTGACAGAACCTTATCCAAAACATCCGCCAGTGGTGCCGATGCATTTTTTGCCTCTTCTATCGTGTTATTCTCATTTCCCAGCTCAATTAAGAGAGAACGCGGTTCCAAATGCAGGTTATATCGATATCCTTTCAGATAAATCGGCTTGGTAAAACCGTCATAGTATTCCATCGCCTTACACTTTAATTGTAAACTGAAAGCCAGATTTCCTAGAAGATTCGGATTGTACAGATAAGAAATGTCCCTGGAACGATTCCGGCTCATACCATTAAAAAACATAACAATAGCGCATTTTTTTCCCTGGATTGTCGTATAGGTATGCTTTCCTTTTCCTACCGAATCCCGGTGCAGGTCAATCATGACTTTGATATCCGGATTTTCCGAACGAATTTTCTGTATTCCGGCAAGAGATTCATTGTAGGCAAGACTACGGTCGATTTTGCCATTGATTCGATCATACTGCTTTGTATCGTGGTACACGGAATATCCCCGCTTTTCCAACTCCTTTGCCAGTTCCGTTCCCACTCCTACTACCGTATCCTCAGCCACATTTTTCCGACTGTTCTGAAATGTTTCTGAGGCACCGTGAGTATGGTAAATTAAAATCTGCTTTTTTCCTTCTTTCTTCTTTAATTTCATATTTTGACTTAATAATTTGTTGACATCAAATTGCTTTTTTGTAACAGATGTGGTGGAATCAACAATATAAAAGTTTTTCCATAAAAAATCAACATCCTTGCTCTCCCTAAGTTGCTCCACCAGTGCATTTTTTTGTCGCAAAACCTGACTTTGGTTATTGCTCACCACCGCCTGACTCTGGCCGGTCTCCACATCTCCAAGCATCGGCTGACTGGCATCTGGCTCTATCTCCTTATTCTTCCTTGTTTGACTATTTTCCAAAACAGCCATCACTTCCTCCTGTTCTCCCTCTTCTTCCAGGTTTCCCAAATACTGCCCCCCTCCCATAAGCTCAGCAAGTATTTCCCCGCCTTCTTGTCCACTTTGCAGGCACAGACAACTCTCCTGCCCCAGAAGCCCGCCAAAAGCACTCAGAGCGTCAATACGCGGACTATCCTTCATCACAAAAAGAGCCCCTGCCAATATAGTCAAGCCAAGGCCAATCAGAACCCGAGTGCTCTGTTTCATTATATCCATCCCCCTACCAGTTAATTTATCTGTCTTATAAAGATATGTCTGACAGTTAACAATTATCCCGTTTTTGAAAGCAATGATTTAGCACTTTAGCCAAATCTCCACTAATTTGATTTACCGATTCATCTATATTTTTGGGGGTCACCATAACATTTTCCGTATCCACCGTAAGAATTTCCCAAATAAATTTCTCGATTTCTTCTTCCGAATATCCCTGCTTTTCCAGCACGTGTTCCAAATGGTCACCTATAATGGTAGCCGCATCCACTACCGTTGGAACACCAATTGCCACCACCGGAACTCCCAGGCTTTTTTTCGACAATTCTTTCCTTCGGTTTCCCACCCCTGCCCCCGGGGCGATCCCTGTATCGGTAATTTGAACTGTCGTACAAAGTCTCTTCACACTCCGCGCAGCCAGTGCATCCACCACAATCACCAAATCCGGTTTCGTTTTTTTTACAATACCCTGTAACAATTCTTCTGTCTCAATCCCTGTTTGTGCCATCACACCAGGTGCTATGGCACTAACACAACCATACTGATTCTCCTCCATAAAGGAGTTTCCAAATTCCTGCTTCAGATGCCGTGTGACAAAGAGCGTATCTGTCATCTTCGGTCCCAGTGAATCCGATGTCACTTCCCGGTTGCCAAGCCCCACAATCAATACGCTTTTTTGTTTCATACCATGAATCATTTTTTCCAATTGCTCGGATATACAAAGCAGTAGAGAATCCCTTTCTTCTCCGTCCCCATCCAACATCAGATGGGACTCAATAGTAATATATGTTCCCTTCGGCTTTTTCATTGCACGGCTTCCGGCATCATCCCGAATAATTACTGTAGTCACTTTAACCTGTCCTCCAAGGCATTTCTTCTTTTCCAAGACAACTCCCTGAATTTCTACATTATTTCTTGGAAAACTCTCTCTGGCTTCTAGGGCCAAATCGGTTCGCTTTTCTGTCACTACTATCCCTTCTTCCTGCAGTCTTATACCAGATTTTGATAGAAATAGTGTAGCCGTTTCTCGTTTTTTTATGATAATTTTCATGTGAATTTAACGAAATCCCTTGACAACACAAACAATGTATAATATGATAATCAAGTATGTTTGTGCTGTCGTCCGTGTCCGTACAGCCAGACAAGATAAGATTATTAAAGAATATTACGATGGAGGTGCTGGAATTGGCAAACATTAAATCTGCGAAGAAAAGAATCCTTGTTGCTGAGAAAAAAGCTGCAAAAAACAAATCCGTTCGTTCTAAGGTAAAGACAGCGATTAAAAAAGTAGATGCTGCTATCGAAGCGAACGACAAGGCTGCTGCACAGGAAGCATTAAGAGCCGCAGTTTCTGAGCTTGACAAGGCTACAAAGAAAGGTATTTATCACAAAAATACCACCGCAAGAAAAGTTTCCCGGTTAACAATCGCTGTAAACAAACTTGCGTAATGTAGAGGGCAGTCGTACTGCAACTACAATTCTACCCGTCGAAATCATAGATAGGAGCTGTTATACAGCTCCTTCTTTTTACCAAATTATGGAGGTATCAATGAAAAGAACCGATTATCTTTCATGGGATCAGTACTTCATGGGAATTGCCAAATTATCTGCCATGCGGAGCAAAGACCCACACACCAGTGTAGGTGCCTGTATTGTTGACAGGGACAATAAAATTCTGTCTGTCGGATACAACGGAATGCCACACGGCTGCTCCGATGACGAATATCCCTGGGGCAGCGAGAGCGCCGATCCTCTTGATACAAAATATTTATATGTCTGTCACGCTGAATTGAATGCTCTTCTCAATTATACCGGAACCAATCTGAAAGGCGCAAAAATATATACTACGCTCTTTCCCTGCAATGAATGTACCAAAGCACTCATTCAGTCCGGTATCTGTGAGGTCATTTACGAAGATGACAAATATGCAGACACTGCTTCTGTCATTGCATCCAAAAAAATGATGAAATCTGCCGGTGTAAAATACCATGCCTATCACTGTCAAGAACAGAACATCCATATGGAACTTTAATAAAACCCGGCTTTTGCCGGGTTTTACTGTGTGTGCATTTTCTTTTTTACATCTTTCTTAAATGTTTCCCAGGCATCTTCATGCTGTACAAAATAAAGCGGACACTGCTTGCCCGTCACATCGTAGTGCCGGATTACGTTCTCCTCATTCAAATCATACCGAATACATAAATAACTCACAAGTTCTACCAACGCTTTGTAAGTCAATGCATTGAACTTTCCAGTCTTGTCCGGATGGCAACACTCTATGGCAATCGTATCTGTATTACGGTCGTTGGAGGCATACGAAATCTCGTTCAGAGGAATACACTGAACAATCTGCCCCTTCAACCCCACCACAAAATGACTGCTGGCATACACAGGAGACTGCCTGTTCTCATTCAACCGTGGCAGATTGTTAAAATAGTTTCTGTTATCCTCTGCATCCGTTCCCGGATTTGCCGTATAGTGCACAACAATTCCATTCACGTTCTCTAAGGCAATTCCCGGTCTGGAATATTTATTTTTTTCAATCAGCTTAGTATCAATGGTAATCTTCGGAAGTACTTTCTGTCTGCTCATGGTTTCCTCGGTTTTCTTTTTTGAAACAAAGGAGAATATACAACAGACTAACAGGATGAAAAAGGCTGCGCCACTGATAACCAGGACGCAGCGTTTAATCTTCCCCTTCTTCGGCCTTCTTCGGCGAACACGGGAAGAATACTTTCTTGTTTTACTCGACACTGTAATTTGGTGCCTCTTTCGTAATATGAATGTCATGTGGATGACTCTCTTTCAGAGAAGCAGCCGAAATTTTAACAAAACGACCGTTTTTCTTCAGTTCTTCTATGGTTTTTGCACCACAATATCCCATACCGGAACGAATACCTCCAATCAGCTGGAATACAGTGTCCTCCACAGAACCTTTGTATGCCACACGTCCTTCCACTCCTTCCGGAACCAGTTTCTTGGCATCCTGCTGGAAGTAGCGGTCTTTACTTCCGTTCTCCATCGCTGCAATGGAGCCCATACCACGATATACTTTATATTTTCTACCCTGGAACAATTCAAAGCTTCCCGGGCTTTCATCACATCCGGCAAAAATACTTCCCATCATGCACACATTGGCACCGGCAGCAATTGCCTTAGTCATATCTCCGGAATACTTAATGCCTCCATCCGCAATAACCGGAATATCATATTCCTTTGCAACACGATAAGCATCCATAATTGCTGTCACCTGTGGAACGCCGATACCGGCTACCACGCGGGTGGTACAGATGGATCCCGGTCCAATTCCAACTTTAACTGCATCTACGCCAGCCTCAATCAGAGCTTTTGTTGCCTCTCCGGTCGCCACGTTACCCGCTATAATACCAAGATCCGGATATGCATCACGAACCATCTTAACTACCTTTAACACGTTGGCAGAATGTCCATGAGCCGTATCAATAACAATCACATCCACCTGTGCATCCACAAGAGCCTTCACACGATCCATAATGTTAGCTGTCACGCCAACACCGGCACCACAGAGCAGACGTCCCTGTTTATCCTTGGCTGAATTCGGATACTTAATCTGCTTCTCAATATCCTTAATCGTAATCAAACCACTAAGATTGCCGTCTTTATCCACAATCGGAAGTTTTTCCTTTCTCGCTTTTGCCAGAATCTCTTTTGCTTCCTCCAAAGTAATTCCCTCCGGTGCTGTCACAAGCCCCTCAGATGTCATGCACTCACTAATCTTCTTTGTATAATCAGTCTCAAATTTAAGGTCACGGTTCGTAATAATGCCGACCAGTTTCTTGTTTTCTCCTACTGTAATCGGCACACCGGAAATACGGAATTTCGCCATCAATTCATCCGCATCCGCCAGTGTATGGTCAGGAGAAAGATAAAATGGATCGGTGATTACACCATTCTCCGAACGTTTTACCTTGTCTACCTCTTCCGCCTGTGCCTCAATGGACATATTTTTATGAATAATACCAATACCGCCCTGGCGCGCCATCGCAATTGCCATACGGTGTTCCGTCACCGTATCCATCCCTGCACTCATCATCGGGATGTTCAATTCAATATCTTTTGTCAACCGGGTCTTTAAGCACACTTCATTCGGTATCACCTCAGAATAAGCGGGTACCAATAACACGTCGTCAAATGTAATGCCTTCACCAATAATAGTTCCCATCTGTTTCTTCCTCTCTTTCTGTATTTTTTTATTTCATATTTTTATCATTCTATCGAATTATTGTATGCTTGTCAATAATTTTTTGAGAAAACAAAATCCCACCTCCCGGTGGAATTTTGTTTTCAAATTATTTTATTTGGAGAACTTGCGAATAATATTCTGTATAGACTCTGCATTTCCCTGATTGGTCTCCGTAATGTCAGATATCATTTCTGCCGTCTCCGAT
>JALENH010000331.1 GCA_022767895.1 Eubacterium sp. | reverse complement strand
AAACAATTCATGAAGATTGTTTCCTTAGCACCAGAAGTATTATAAGGAGGTGTCCCTAAGTGGCAACATCAAAGATTAAAAAAGGTGATACCGTTCGCGTTATTGCCGGTGTAGATAAAGGTAAAGAAGGAAAAGTCCTTGCAGTAAAGGATGGCAAAGTCAAGGTGGAGGGCATCAACAAAGTAAAGATGCACATTAAGCCAAACCAGTCCAATGCCAAGGGCGGCATCGTAGAAGAAGAAGCATTCTTCGATGTTTCAAACGTAATGTACGTTGTTGACGGCGAAGTTACCCGTATCGGATTCAAAGTTGAAGACGGCAAGGATAAAGTTCGCTATGCCAAAAAAACAGGCGCTGTTATTGATTAATAAAGAGAGGAGGTACTGTTTAGAATGGCAAGATTAAAAGAGACATATTTGAACGAAATCGTTGATGCAATGATGAAAAAGTTCGAGTATAAAAATGTTATGCAGGTACCAAAGCTCGAAAAGATTGTAATCAATATGGGCGTTGGTGAAGCAAAAGAGAATTCCAAAGTTTTGGATACAGCAATCAGTGATCTTGAGATTATCACAGGTCAGAAAGCGGTTGTTACAAGAGCAAAGAAGTCTGTTGCGAACTTCAAACTTCGTGAGGGACAGCCAATTGGATGTAAAGTTACCCTTCGTGGTGAGAAGATGTATGAGTTTGCAGATCGTCTGATCAACCTTGCACTTCCTCGTGTCCGCGACTTCCGTGGTGTCAATCCGAATGCATTCGATGGCCGTGGAAATTATGCTCTGGGTATCAAAGAGCAGTTGATCTTCCCTGAGATCGAGTATGATAAAGTGGACAAAGTACGTGGTATGGACATTATCTTTGTTACAACAGCTCATACCGATGAAGAAGCACGTGAACTCTTGGCACAGTTTGGTATGCCGTTTAAGAAATAGTTAGGAGGTAATTTCATGGCTAAGAAGTCTATGAAGATTAAGCAGCAGCGTAAAGCAAAATTCTCCACAAGAGAATACAGCCGTTGCAAGATTTGTGGTCGTCCACATGGATATCTGAGAAAATACGGAATCTGCAGAATTTGCTTCCGTGAGTTGGCGTACAAGGGACAGATTCCTGGTGTGCGCAAAGCAAGTTGGTAAGGAGGAAAACGAAATGACAATGAGCGATCCAATTGCAGATATGCTTACAAGAATCCGTAATGCAAATACTGCAAAACATGATACAGTTGATGTTCCTGCCTCCAAAATGAAGATTTCGA